>CALXAE010000038.1 GCA_944386205.1 uncultured Clostridia bacterium | reverse complement strand
ACAGTGATTTTCTTTTTAAAATTCTCCCTTTATTTATATTAATTTATAAAATAACCAACTTTAATCATACTAAGAAGTGTTCTAAAAGTCTCCTTAACGCGACATCTAGCGATGTCGCTCCTATAACACCACACAGGTAAATAGGGATGGAAAGACGGAAATATATTGAAACAAGTGTATTAGATAAAAAATAAAATGGAGCAAAAATTTATTTAAAAAAACTTCAATTTGCTCCATTTTACGAAACTATAATTTTATAAATAGTACTCTACAAAAACAAAATAATATATTCGATATTTATTAAAAAAAATCTTAAATAAATATTTACTGTTCACTTGTTTTTTACTGTAAAATATTGTAATATAATAGCAACCTTTCTTGTCATGAAGGTAGTTCTTACATAGAGCGGAAAGGGGGTAAATGTGATGACTCAACCTGAGCTTATTCTACGATTAGTTGAAATGCTTTTAGCTGAAAGAGATAAAAACAATCAATTAAAAGTAGAAGAAAACAAAAAGGATAAAGACTAAATATGTCATTACATAGTCGAAACAGAGTAGGAAGTTACGGTCTTGCTCTGTTTTTTTGTATAAAAAAAGTATGTGTAGTTACGGTACACATACGAGTAAATGTTATCCTCAACCTGAACTAGGATACATTTTTATTGTATTTAAATAATAACACATTATTACTATTTTGTCAATTAAAAATTTTGCAATTCAACTAAAATGAGTTGTATTCGATACAAATGAAAATAATAATGTCTTAAATATATAAAAAACATATTTATCTATCATATATTTCTTCTCCTAATATATCTTTTAATGATATTTCTAAATTTTTTTCTTTTAAATAATCCATATGATGATTTATATTACTAACTAAAGTATTTATATTGAGTTCTCTTACATAATTGTCAAATTCGTCTGTGTTGATTCCTAGGCATTCTAGCATATAATTATGATTTATTAAAAAGTATCCATAAATTTCATGATCAGGTTGTTGATAAAATATCATGTTTTGGGCAATTTGTTTTAACATAGATTTATCTGGATTTTTTTGATATTCTAAAATAAGTTTTATATTTTCTATCGCTTGTTCATATCTAATTTTGTCCCAGTCCATAAAAACAATGGGGATTTGAACATGTGAATCCGAAAAATCGTATGCAGCCTGTAATGCTTCATTAAAATTGGTGATTTCTCCCCAACATTTTATAAGCGGAATATAATCTGGAGAAATTCTTTTACTATTTAATTCTGTTAAATTTTGATAATCAGCTAATCTTTCTGTGGACATAAAGCAGATATTGTTTGCTTTTGGAGTAAATTCCCCAAGTTGTGAATCTAAATCAAAAGGACACATATAAGTTAATCCACTTACTTGATTAAAACCAAGATTTGCAGTTTTTAAACTAGCAATTGTTAAATTTCTAGGACATATGAATGAATAACTAGCCAAATCTGATAACTGATTTCCACCCCAATATTCTCTATAATTTTCGATTTCCTTGGGTTTGTAATTTGTATAAGGTGAGACTGATGCTACTATAAGACTGAAATTAGTATCAGTTGCATCATAAATAGTTCCATTGTATTCTGTTAGATGATATTTTCCTCTATCGTTTTCTCCCATTCTAGGTAGTTGTGAAATTTCTGTAAGATTATTATTTAAGTTTTTTTCTATTTGAGTTTTTATCAATAGTTTTAATAATGTACTAAATGCTTTTTTTTCACTAACAAATGGTTGAATTTCAGATTTACTTATTCGGTTTTTTAATTGAGCTTCATCAGATATATGATATAATTGCTTTAATTTTTGTAAAGTTTGTAAAATCCACAAATTTTCACCATCAATATTTTCATCGATAGTTGAATCAAACATATTTGCTAGTTCATAAGAAGGGTAGAAACCGAAATGTTGTAATCCTACAAATCTATACCTTTCGATTTTAGACATTGCATCTAATAATGGATATGCAGAAATATCTTCATCTAACATAATTTTTCTACATATGTCTTTTTTTGTTCTTTCTAAATTCATTAAATCATCTAAACTTTGAATGTTATAATAATTAGGTTTATCAAGTATATATCCTAATAATTTATAGGATTTTTCTTGTTCTTCTTTACTTGTTAGTTGTGATATCTCAAAAATTACTTGCCTATATTGTTCACTCATTAAAGAAGCAATATATTCTTCCATCTTATAGTTCCATTCTGATTGTTCAGGAGTTTTTATTATTAAATTTTCTCTTTCTAGATAAGAATGAAAAGCTATTTCAAAACATTTTAATTCATCATCATCTAAGGAAACTAAAGCATCTTGTATATATGGATATTTAATAATGGTACTAAATTGTTGTTCATTAAATAATCGCTTATATTTTGTCTGTAATATTTCAAAATTAATTTCCTTAATAGTTAAGGAGTTTGTTGCTTGCAATTTACGCACTTCTGATGTAATAATAGCTAAGTGTTCTTCTGAAATATCTGGTAATTCTAGTTTTATTACTTTTTCAAGTTCTTCTAGATATTGTTGTGTAAGAAACCTTGCAGTATGTCTTCTATTATTTCTATATTGCAAATTTATTGGAAGAGAAATGTTTTTTAAATTGAATATATCAAAATCTAGTGTTCTATTTATAATGGGATAATTTTTATAACTTAATATTCCATTATAATCTGTTTTAGAAACATCTGTACTTTCCTGGATTGCTCTTTCCCATTTTGAAGGTTGTAGATAAGTCAAAATCAATCTTTTAAAATAGTAATTGTCATGTTCTTTTAAGGTATATAATTTTTTATTATTCATAATTTCACATCCATCTTAACAGTAAAATAATTATATCTATTATATAAAAAATAATTTGTTTCGTCAATTTTATAACACACAAAACCCGTGTTTTACAATGATTTTATACTATGTCGATATTAAGTTATTTTATAGGATTAATATTAAATGTAATAATTAAATTTTAAAATACACCATAAACTTTACTTTTATAAAGCTTGTGATACCACATTTATCAACATTTTTCAAAACTACCATATTGTCATCACCATGTGCATGGGATTTGGCTGTAATAGTTGTGGGGTAACAGGTTGTAGAATTATCGATTCACCCAGAGAACGATTAATTGCTATTTTAACGAACAATTTAGTTCCTTGTAATGGAAGATTTCCATTTTTAATCACAATTGCAAGTATATTTATAATAGGAACGATAGGGGGAATAGGTGCTTCTATTTTATCAACAGTATCTGTCATACTAGTTATCATATTGGGAATTATTATGACATTGGTTATCTCAAAAATATTATCCAAAACCATATTAAAAGGGATGCCATCATCATTTGTACTAGAATTGCCACCATATCGAAAACCACAATTTTTAAAAGTATTGGTTAGATCCATTTTTGATAGAACCATCTTTATATTGGGAAGAGCAATCGCTGTTGCGGCACCAGCAGGATTAGTAATTTGGATATTTGCTAACATTGGTGTACAGGGAGAAAGTTTATTAACAATAATAGCAAACTTTTTAGACCCATTGGCAAATCTTATGGGATTAGATGGCTATATTTTAACAGCTTTTATATTTGGAATTCCTGCAAATGAAATTGTACTTCCAATTATCCTTATGTGCTATATGCAAGGCACTTCATTAGTGAATATGGAAGATACATTTGCAATAGGGGAAATCTTAAGACAAAATGGTTGGACGATTTTGACAGCTATTAATGTGATGTTATTTACAGTATTCCATTTCCCTTGTGCAACAACTTTACTGACAATAAAAAAAGAAACAGGAAGTTGGAAATGGACGGCTATTAGTTTTTTAATTCCAACCGTTTGCGGAATTGTGATTTGTATGTTCACGACATTGATTTATCATATTTTTACAGTTTAACATAATTAATAGTATAAATATATTCCTCATGCTGGCATTGCATGGGGAATTTTATATTTATTTTTGAATCAAAACTTTTTAGGAAGATTTTACTGTTCGCTTGTTTTTTACTGTAAAATATTGTAATATAATAGCAACCTTTCTTGTTATGAAGGTAGTTCTTACATAGAGCGGAAAGGGGGCAAATAAGATGACACAACCTGATCTTATTCTAAAGTTAGTTGAAGAATTATTAGCTGAAAAAGAAAAAAACATAAAACTTCAATTACAATTAGAAGAATGCAAAAAGAGTAAAGACTAAAATGTGTCATTACATAGTCGGAATTGGGAAGTAGTTGAGGATACTTTCCTTTTCTTTAGACTGAAATAAAAAAAGTATGTGCATTGAGGTACACATACGCAAACAATATACACAACCTGACCTAGAGTACATTGCTTAAGGTACTTAAATAATAACATATTATTATTATTTTGTCAAATGTAATTTTTAAATGAAAAATTATTTAAACCAAACAAAGCCAACCCAAGTAGGGTTGACTTGTTTGGTTTAAATCTCTTCATTTTCAAGTTCCGCTTCAAGCTCCAAGAAATCCTTGACACATGCAAATGCATATCTCATGAAGTAATCATGAAGCCTTTTACAGTTGGGTGGAAGAATATACGTACCCTTTTTTAGTTCGTTTTCAAAATCAAGCATGGCATTTTTATAAAAGTACGTATCTCGAGACCCCATCTGGTATTGGCGCCAGCATTCGGAATCTGCAGATAGATAATCTGCACCTTTTAAATAAGGGAACAAATGCTTATTTTCTGGTGCGTCCATCATATTACTTTGGATAAAATCTGCCATAAAGTCGGGCAGTTTGTCATACAAATTGACTTGAAGAAGTTTTTCTTCATATTTTCCCAAAGCTGGACGGAATCCAGGGATTAGCTTCTTAAAAGGAGATGGCATATCATTTGTATATGCCTCTGGCTGATCATGAGTAAGCAAAGATTCCCACATTGATGTGGCGATTTTTTCATCTCCAAATGCTTCTAAACCAATGAAGTATCCCCAGGTAGCTGCGTCAATTTCATGACCCAAAACAGAACAATTAATGGGAGCCATTTGCACAGCCCACCGATTTTGATTTCTCAGTATTGAGAAATCGGAAAAGACATCAGTGTAATTGAAACGGTTAATATTCCGTTGGCTTGATATTTGTAAGAGAACGTCAAAATAACTTCCGTCTGCGTTAGAAAATTCTAATACTCCTGGAATATCACTATATTGCTCAAGAGAAGAAATTATTTGACGAAATTTCTTCTCTATTACATTTGGATTGTTACTCAAAGAAAGCTCTTTAAGCTCTACAAGATTGGCAATCCTTCGGCTAGCTTTAAAAATTCTCATTTCATAGCTGCTGTTAAGTCCCTCACAAATAAAGTCACCAAAATCTTCGTTTGTATGTTCTTTAATGACTTCAATAGTTTTCTCCTCAATCACTGATTTGGGAATACCACCAACTTCAAGGACAGCTTCTATGGTCTCCCGCCTTGTGTCAAAGAATATATAGGCTTTTTGGAAAGCTCTATATATTGCGACTTTAGGTAAATTCTCCCAGATGATAGTTTTTCCATGAGCCTCTGCATATTTTGCGAGTAAACATGCAATGTTGGAATCCAACGCTTGCTTATTTAACTCGTTGTATGGAGGCTTGTTATCCATAGACGTCCACCGCGGTAAGCGGTTTAACCGCTTGATTACCTCATTGATAACTAGCAAAACTTTGAGAGTTACAATTTTTTTGTTGAACATATTTGTTTCCTCCTTATTTAATCAAATATGTCTTCTTGCAAAAGCATGCTGTCACGCAAGGAAGACTTCTACAATGTTATCACTATCTATTATATCACAAATTTATGTATACTTCAATCGGGGAGAGGCGATTTTCTAGAATTAACAAAAATACGAAATTAATGTATACTAAAAAATAAAAGGAAGGAGCAATTCCTTCCTTTAAACAGTTACCATTTCTTTTTTAGATTTATTAACTCTGAAATATATCCCATTAAACAATAAGGTGCCAAAATAAAAGCATATATCAAAATATAGGCAATAAAAGCCAAAATACTTCGCCTTTCTAGTTTACAGTCAATTTCTTTTAGCATATTTTTTCTCTTGATTTCGATTAATAAGCATAATAATAGCCCAAAAGGAATAACCAATAAAGAAATCCAACCAAGTAGCAAAGGATTTCCAAAAGCCAAGAAAATTAAGCTAAGTGGTACAAAGATGAGAAGTGCCAAATCTATAAAAGGGAAAAAGATATTAAAGCACATTAGAAATTTAGATTTTAATGGCATTTTCTTTGAAGTTACGATTTTAACTTTTTTAAAAGCTTCAATCATACCTCTAGCCCATCTTTTTCTTTGTTTACCTAATTCTTTATATTTTTCTGGAACAACCGTATAGGCAATCGCATTTTTTGCAAAATTGGTTTCATAGCCGTTACTTAATAATTGCCAAGTTAAGACAATATCTTCTCCCACACATTGTTGCCATCCACCAATTTCTTTTAAAATTTTGGTTTTATAAGCACTAAAAGCACCTTGTGCGACAAGAGTAGAATTGTAATTACCTTGAAGAAGTTTCACACCAAAGATACCTAACGTATAATCCCACTCTTGCAATTTTGTTATAAAATTCTTTTTGGCATTTTTAACAAATAGACAACCTGCGGTTGCAGCAGTTTTTTTACTAGAATTTGTTAATGTTTTCATCATATTTCTTATAGCAAATGGATGCAAAACTGTATCACTATCAATTGTAATCGTATAATCTGTACATACGGTTTCTAATCCTGCATTCAGAGCACTGGCTTTTCCGCTGTGTTTTGTCTCTAAAAGTGTAATATTAGAATCTAAGTCCATCGATTTTAGAAATTCTAAAGTACCATCTGTTGAACCATCATCTATGATTTTTACATAAATTTTTCCACAATATTTTTGCTTTTTAATGGAATTCAGTGTTTTTTGTATTGATTGTTTTGCATTATATACTGGTATTAAAACCGTAACATCTTCTTCTTTTTTGCTATTGGATTTCTTCTTATCTTTTTTGTTAAATAATAAACTAACAAAGGTAAAGACATAGTTAAATCCCGGAATAATTGCTACAAAAGTTACGAGATAAATTGCCAAGAAATATCCTAAATAGCAAGAAATATCAGCAATCCAATTGACATTTATGCATATCGAACAGATAAAGCATAATAATGCAATCATAAAAGATATTAAAAACATGTTTATCACCTCATAGTATCATATGAGATTGTCGAAAAAAAGTGATAAGTGTCAAAAAATGTCTTCAATAAATATAATAAAAAGAGGTGAAGAAGGTTGAAAAATAATTACAACTGTTTTCCAACCAGATATGCCTTAGGAAGGAATGTGAAAAATAATGAGTACAAGAAAAAAGATGATAATTGTGTGTGTGATAATTATTGTGATTGTTATTACTACTGGAATGATTTTTGGGTCAAAAAAAGATAATGAAAAACCAGATGTTAAAATTCCTATACTGCTATATCATAACTTTGTAACAACTGTTCCAGAAAGTGACCCTGACAATTTCAATTATATAAATACGCCACAAAGTTTTGAGGAAAATGTGAAAACACTTATAGAAAATGGATATACAATCATGTCAATAAAAGAATTGGCACTTGCTAATAGTGGAAAAATGAAACTGCCGGATAAGCCTATCTTAATAACATTTGATGATGGATATTACAGTAATTATGAATATATTTATCCGATTTTGCAGAAATACCAGGTAAAGACCTCTATTTCCATAGTGACAGATAAAATTGGGCAAGAGATTAATGGTATAAAATATTTAGGATGGGAAGAATGTTTGGAAATGCAAAATAGTGGCTTGGTAGAAATCTGTAGTCATAGCAAAAAACATGTTTTTTATGATAAACGTTCTGTCCGTGAACTTCGTGATGATGTGAAAGAATCATATAAACAAATAGAAGAACATTTAGGAAAACAAGAATTGAAAGTATTTGCTTATCCATATGGTGCATATACAGCTGAAACAGTAAGAACATTAAAAAATACTGGAATTGACTTTCAAATATATGATATTGGAATGAATTATTTTAAGAATTTAGATAAAAATGCAATTAAAAGAATTAATATTCCTTGTGAGATGACAGGAAAAGAAATTATAGAAGAAATAGAAGCATACAAGTAAAGCGTGTTTTATCTAACTTCGACTCATAATGTAGAGAGCCTCAGCCATATATAAGGAATTGTGGCTTTTGGAATTGCTAGAAAAATTAAAAAAGGATAAGAAATAAATAAAAAATATTTGACTTTTCCTTCTTTTTATGCAATAATGGAATTGTAATCCATATTTACATAAAAAGGAGGCTTTTTAATGAATGCATATATAAAAAGATTATTAGAAGATGATATTATTGAAAACAGTAAAGATTTTCCTGTCATTTTACTTTGTGGACCTAGACAAGTAGGAAAAACAACAATTTTAGAGAAAATCTCTAGTCATCAAATTAATTATGTCAGTTTAGATGATCCACTAGAAAGAAAAAGTGCAAAAGAAGATCCAGCATTATTTTTGGAAAATCATAAATCGCCATTAATAATAGATGAAATTCAATATGCAACAGAATTATTACCATATATAAAAATAAAAGTAGACCAAGCTAGATTAGAAGCATTTGAAAAAAATACGAATAGTAATGGACTATATTATTTAACAGGTTCACAAATGTTTACAATGATGCAAAATGTAAGTGAAAGTTTAGCAGGAAGAGTTGGAATTATTGATATGTATGGGTTATCATACAGTGAAATAATAGGAAAAACACAAAGTTATTTTTTACCAACAAAAGAAAGGTGCAAAGAAAGAGAAAATAACAAAAGACCAGAAACATTAGAAGTTTTTGAAAAGATTGTTAGAGGTTCTTTTCCAGCATTGTATCAAAATGAAAATATGAGTACTGAAAAATTTTATAATAGTTATTTAAGAACATATCTTGAAAGAGATATAAGAGATATGATTACAATTAAAGAAGAAACAAAATTTTTAACATTTATGTCAGCGGTTGCAGCAAGAACAGGACAAGAGTTAAATTATGACAATATAGCACGTGATGCGGAAATAGATAATAAAACAGCTAAAAATTGGCTTTCTTATTTAAGAACTTCTGGACTAATTTTTCTATTACAACCATATTCTAATAATCCAACAACAAGAGCAATAAAAACACCTAAAATGTATTTTACAGATACAGGACTTGCTTGTTATTTAGCAGGCTATTCAGATGCTAAAACATTAGAAAAAAGTGCAATAAATGGAAATATGTTTGAAACTTATGTAGTAATGGAAATTGTAAAATCTTTTGTAAACGATAATAAAGACCCAAGATTATACTTGAATTTTTATAGAGATAGTAATCAAGTAGAAATTGATTTAATTATTACTATGAATAATATAGTTTATCCAATTGAAATAAAAAAATCTAAAAATCCAGATAAAAATATGATTAAAAATTTTAAAATATTAAATAAAGGAGAAAAGGAAATAGGAGAAGGTGGTGTCATCTGTATGATAGATAAAATTATACCACTTGATGAAAAAAATATCGCTATACCAATTCAATGTATATAAAAAAATCAGGCTGTCTGCTTTTACACAGACAGCCCTTTTGAAGGAAAAATTCCTTCGCATAAATAGTCTGAGTTTTCAGAACATAGCTCTATCTTAACATAATTTCCCTATTTTGTTAATTGGTTGACATAAACAACCAAAAATTTTTTTGCTAATTCTGTAAAAAGGGGAGTTGCAAGTTTAAATGATTAATTTCACAAATTAGTTCTAACCCCTTTAAAAAATAAAGAAAATGGTATACAATATTAAAAAAATAAAATTTAGGAGAGGAATATGAATAAAAAGTGGCAAATATATGAAGTAGATGAAGAAAAAGCGGAAGAAATATCGAAAAAATACAATGTAAACAAACTATTAGCAACCATATTAGCTAATAGAAACATTGTAACAGAAGAACAAATTCGACTATTTTTAAATCCCACAAGAAATGATTTTCATGACCCATATTTAATAACAGATATGGAAAAAGCAATTGATAGAATTGTAAAAGCAATTGAAAAACAAGAAAAAGTAACCATTTATGGGGATTATGACGTAGATGGTATTACAAGTATTACCGTTTTAAAAAGTTTTTTGAAAGATAGAGGATTAGAGGTATCTCAATATATTCCCAATCGATTACATGAAGGATATGGTTTAAATAACAAGGCAATTGAAAAAATTCATAATGATGGTTGTGACTTAATGATTACAGTGGATTGCGGAATTTCTGCAATAGATGAAATTGCATATGCGACAGAATTAGGAATTGAAACGATTGTAACAGACCACCATGAGCCTGGAAGTGCGTTACCAAAAGCATTAGCAGTTATTGATAATAAACGAAAAGATAGTACATATCCATTTCGTGAGTTAGCAGGTGTAGGTGTTGTTTTTAAAGTAATACAAGCTTTAGGTATGAGACTAGGGTTAAAGGAAGAGGAATATTTAAAATATTTAGATATTGTTTGTATAGGAACGATATCAGATATTGTTCCATTGGTTGATGAAAATAGAGTGATTGCAAAATTAGGCTTGTTATTAATCAGACAAACTAAAAATATTGGGTTAAGGTCAATTATTCAATCTTCAGGATATACAAAAATTGATTCTAATAGCATTTCTTTTGGAATTGCACCAAGAATTAATGCTTGTGGAAGAATGGGAAAAGCAGAAGACGCATTAGAATTATTTTTATCTAAGAATATAAATGAAGTTTCCGAGCTTACAAATAAATTAAATGAATATAACCGACTAAGACAAGACACAGAAAAGAAGATTTTTGAAAGTGCAGTTAAGCAAATTGAAGAAGAACATTTAGCAGAAAATGCAACTATTACAGTAGGAGGACACAATTGGCATCATGGGGTTATTGGGATTGTTTCTTCTAAGATTACAGAAATGTATTTTAAACCAAGTATTTTGTTAAGTTTTGAAGAAGACGGAATTGGGACTGGCTCAGGAAGAAGTATACCTGGTTTCGATTTGCATGAAGCTTTATCAAAATGTACAGATACGATTGAAAAATTTGGCGGACATAGTATGGCAATCGGAATTACAATTAGAAAAGAAAAATTTGAGGACTTTAGAAAAGAATTTGAAGCCATTGCCAAAGAAGCTAAAATAGACGAGATTGTGCCAATTATCAATATTGATGCAAAAATTGATTTTAGTAGTATCAATAAAGAGATGGTAGAAAGTTTAAAAGCATTAGAACCTTTTGGAGAAGGTAACAAGATGCCAGTATTTGCTTTTAAAAATTTGAAAATTGATTCTATTAGGGCTTTATCAGAAGGTAAACATTTGAAGTTGACGCTAAAAGAAGGTAATACAGTTGTAAATGCTATTGGTTTTAACATGGGAGAGCTTGTGGAAGACTATCGAATTGGCGATAAAATAGATGTTGTAGGGGTTTTAGAAATAAATACCTTTAATGGTGTAGATACATTGCAAATTAATATGAAAGATATTATGAGAGCAATTTAGAAAAAAGGGAAGTGAACATATGCAAGAAGAAAAGAAAGAAATTACAATTAAAGATGTCATTAATAAAAGAAAAGAACATTCAAGAAGAGTGGATATAAAATTAATTATGAGGGCCTATCGTTTGGCTAGTGAAAAACATAAGGGACAAAAAAGAAGTTCGGGGGAACCATATATTATGCATCCTCTTAATGTTGCATACATTTTAGCAGATATAGGATTGGATGATAGCACCATTTGTGCGGCACTGCTTCATGATATTGTAGAAGACACAGATGTAACAGATAAAGATTTAAGAGAACAATTCGGAAATGAAATTGCAGACATGGTATCTGGGGTAACTAAATTGAGTAATATCCAATTTGCATCAGTAGAAGAGCAACAAGTAGAAGATTACCGAAAAATGTTTTTGGCAATGGGAAAAGATATTAGAGTTATTTTAATAAAATTAGCCGATAGACTTCATAATATGCGTACTTTGAAATATTTAAGAAGAGATAGACAAATTGCTAATGCTAAAGAAACCAGAGAATTATATGCACCACTTGCTAACAGATTAGGTATCTATTCTTTAAAATGGGAACTAGAAGATTTGGCTTTCAAATATTTAGAGCCAGAAGAATATCATGAATTGGTAGAAGGAATTAATAAAAAGAGAGAAGAAAGAACGCAATTTATAGAAAAGATTATGGCAGACATCCGTGTGGCTTTGAAAAAGCAAAGAATTGATGCAGAAGTAACAGGACGTGCAAAACATTTATATAGTATTTATCGAAAAATGAAAAGAGACAATAAAACACTAGACCAAATTTATGATTTGTTTGCTCTAAGAATTTTGGTAAATTCTGTAAAAGACTGTTATGCAGCATTAGGTGTTGTTCATGAGCTATATAACCCAATGCCTGGTAGATTTAAAGACTATATAGCTGTTCCAAAACCAAACATGTATCAATCTATCCATACGACATTATTAGGAGAAAAAGGAACACCATTTGAAGTACAAATTAGAACTTGGGAAATGCATAAAGTTGCAGAATTTGGTATTGCCGCACACTGGGCATATAAAGAAGCAAGTTATTTTGGAAAAAAACAATCTGTAAAAGTGGAAGAAGATAAATTGGCATGGCTAAGGGAAACCTTAGAATGGCAAAAAGAACTAGAAGATCCACAAGAATTTTTGAACACTTTAAAAACAGAATTATTTGAAGACGAAGTATATGTCTTTACACCAAAAGGTGCTATCAAAGTATTGCCAAGAGGGGCAACACCAATTGATTTTGCATATACAATTCATGCCGAAATAGGAAACAAAATGACAGGATGTAAAATCAATAGTAAGATGATGCCAATTATTACCCCATTACAAAGTGGAGACATTGTAGAAATTATCACATCAGATAATTCTAAAGGACCAAGTAGAGATTGGTTAAAATTTGTAAAAAGTTCAGCAGCCAGAAACAAAATCAAAAGTTGGTTTAAAAAAGCACAAAAAGAAGAAAATATTGAAAAAGGAAAAGAACTAATTGAAAAAGAATTAAAACGTATCGGTTTTACACATGCAGACTTGTTCAAACCAGAATATATAGACCCAATGCTTGAAAAATATAAATATAAAAACTTAGATGAAATGTATTCAGCTGTTGGATTTGGAGCAAATTCATCAGTAAAAGTTATAGCAAGAATGTTGCAGGAATACAGAAAAGAACATGAAGAAGAAGATATTGAAAAGAAACTAGAAGAACTAAAAAAAGCAAAACAAAAGAAACCAAAGCCATCAAGTTCTGGTGTTATTGTAAAAGGAATTGACAACTGCCTAGTAAAACTTTCAAAATGTTGTAATCCACTTCCAGGAGACGAAATTGTGGGATATATCACAAGAGGAAGAGGCGTATCTGTCCATAGAAAAGATTGCTATAATGTAAAAGACCTAATATCAGAAGAAAATCGAATGATAGATGTTGAATGGTATAATGACGAAAAATCAGAATATCAAGCGGAAATTGAAATCTTTTCAAATGACAGGACAGGACTATTAGTAGACATTTTAAAAGAATTAGGAACAACAAAAGTCAATATTTTGGGGGTAAATACCAAAACTACAAAAGAAAGAATTGCAATAATAGACATTACCCTTGAAGTAGAAAACTTGGATGAATTAAACAAAGCACAAAGAGTTGTAAGAAAAGTAGACAGCGTTTATGATGTAAAAAGGAAGAAATAAGGTCGAGAGGGTGATGATTTGGGGACGGAGAAAAAATCATCATTCCCTTAAAGTAATATTTATAAATTTATTAATGTAATTAGAATGATGATTTTTTCTCCGTCCCCAAATCATCACCCTCTCGACTTAAAGGAGGAAGTATGATTTTAAAGGAACTAAAGATTCAAACGTGGATAGGAGACCCAACGAATTGCTATATTATTTTTGATGAAGATAGCAAGGAAACCATGGTCATTGACCCAGCAGGTGATGTAGAGAAAATTGTTGAAATGATACATATTTTAAAAGGAAATTTAAAGTATATTTATTTAACTCATTGCCATGGAGACCATATAGCAGGTGTAACAGGATTAAAAGAACAATGTGGTGGGAAAATTTTAATTCATCGTTTGGATAGTGAAGGATTAAATGATGTCAATATCAATCTTTCTACGATTATTGATTTACCACCAATAGAGTTAGAGGCGGATTCAAGAATTGATGATAATGATTTGTTACATCTAGGAAATTTAGAATTTAAAGTTATCCATACACCCGGACATACGAAAGGATCTACTAGTCTTTATTGTGCAAAGCATGAATGCGTATTTTCAGGAGATACCATGTTTCGTGGTACATGGGGAAGAACAGATTTGCCAACAGGAAGTATGGAAGATATAATGGATTCTATAGTGCATAAGTTATTAACACTTCCAGATAATACAATTGTGTATCCAGGTCATGGAAAGGCTACTATGATAAAAGAGGAGAAGCCAATCTATTTGGAGTTAAAACCTAAATTGTATTGAAAATCGACTCAAAATGTAGTATACTTAAAGCTAACAAAAAAGAAAGGAAAAGAATGGTATGGAAAAAGTAGAACCAAGAACATTGGCAGGATTTATGGAATTATTGCCAAATGAACAAATATTATTTAATCAAATGAAAGAAA
>CALXAE010000037.1 GCA_944386205.1 uncultured Clostridia bacterium | reverse complement strand
AATTTTAAATCAAATTATAGCTTAGTGCTTAAAAATATTGAAATCTAGGGGATTCCCCAGCAAAAAAAACTCATACTAAAATAGAAAAAAACTTGTATAAAAAAATTTAGTCTGATATAATCTATGTAGTTACGCAATAATATATACGAGGAGGTATTGAAATGAGCGAAAACAAATGTCAATGCGGTAGTCCTAAAAGGGATGAATTTATGCAAAAATTGTTTGACGAATATTTACCTATAAAAGATAATTTAATTCAAATGTTAAACGAAGTACAAGAGCATTATGGATATATTCCACAAAATGCACAAAAAGAACTTTCAGAATTTTTAAATATTCCAATGGCAGAAATTTATGGTGTCATAACGTTTTATTCGAGATTTACCCTAAAACCTAAAGGAAAATATAATGTTGCAGTATGTTTGGGAACAGCATGTTATGTAAAAGGTTCTCAAAAAATTATGGATAGATTAAAAGAAAGATTACAAATTGAACCAGGCGAAACGACAAAAGATGGTCTATTTTCTATTGAAGAAACAAGATGTGTCGGAGCGTGTGGTTTAGCACCAGTGTTTACTGTAAATGGCGAAGTATATGGAAAAGCAACTGTTAAAAAATTAGATGAAGTTTTAGATGGCATTATAAATGAAAGTGCAAAAACAGACTAAACTAATTTAACTATATATTTAAATTCTCGAATAAGAAAGAAGCGTATAAGTCAGTTTATTTCAATTTACATAAAAATGTCTCAAAAAGAAACGTCCCCAATTGGACACCCAATTGGACAAAAGGAGGAAAGTATGAAAAGTCTAGAAGAAATTCACAAAATAAGAGAAGAAAAAAGAAAAGAATTAGATTTAAGAGTAAATACAAAAGCAGATACCAGAGAAAAACATATTTTAGTTTGTCATGGTACTGGTTGTACTTCTTCAAAATCTCCACAAATTTTGGAGAACTTTAGAAAAATATTAAAAGAAAAAAATATTACTAATGTAAGAGTTATTAAAACAGGTTGTTTTGGTCTTTGTGCAAAAGGTCCAATTGTTATTATTAGACCGGAAGATACCTTTTATGCAATGGTTACACCAGAAGATTGTGAGGAAATTATCGATACCCATATTGTTAAAGGAGAAAGAGTAGAAAGATTACTTTGTAAAGACATAGATGGAACAGTTGTAAATAGTCTAGATGAATTAAACTTTTATAAAAAACAAAAAAGAATTGCGCTTAAAAACTGTGGTGTTGTCAATCCAGAAGAAATTGATGAGTACATAGCATTTGATGGATATAAAGCATTAGAAAAAGTATTAAAAGAAATGACACAAGATGAGGTCATTGATGTTGTAAAAGAATCTGGCTTAAGAGGTAGGGGAGGTGCAGGTTTCCCTACAGGTAAAAAATGGGAACTTACCAAAGCATCAGAAGGAGACCAAAAATATGTGGTTTGTAATGCTGATGAAGGAGACCCAGGAGCCTTCATGGATAGAAGTATTTTGGAAGGAGACCCTCATTCTGTATTAGAAGCTATGGAAATTGCAGGATATGCTATTGGAGCAAATAAAGGATATATCTATGTTAGAGCAGAATATCCAATTGCAGTTCAAAGATTAAAAATTGCCATCGAGCAAGCAAGAGATTATGGATTACTAGGAGAAACCATCTTTGACACAGATTTTAGCTTTGATATAGAAATTCGATTAGGTGCAGGAGCCTTTGTATGTGGAGAAGAAACAGCTTTGCTAGAATCTATCGAAGGAAAAAGAGGGCAACCAAGAGTAAAACCACCATATCCAGCACAATCAGGATTATGGGGAAAACCAACTTTAATTAATAATGTTGAAACATATGCAAATATTGCCCAAATTATCCTAAAAGGTGCGAAATGGTATTCTTCAATTGGAACAGAGACATCAAAAGGAACAAAAGTATTTGCACTAGGTGGAAATGTCAATAATATTGGATTAGTAGAAGTACCAATGGGAACAACCCTAAGAGAAATTATCTATGACATTGGTGGAGGAATTCCTAATGGTAGAGAATTTAAAGCAGCACAAACAGGTGGACCTTCAGGAGGATGTATACCTAAAGAACATCTAGATACACCAATTGACTATGAATCTCTAAAAGAAATTGGTTCTATGATGGGTTCAGGTGGATTAATTGTTATGGATGATACAAAATGTATGGTAGCTTTAGCAAAATTCTATCTAGACTTTACAGTAAGCGAAAGTTGTGGTAAATGTACACCTTGTAGAATCGGAACAAAAAGAATGTTAGAAATCTTAGAGAGACTATGTAATGGAGAAGGAGACGAACTAGATATCTATAAACTAGAAAAATTAGCAGCAAATATTCAAAAAGCAAGTATCTGTGGATTAGGGCAAACAGCACCAAATCCAGTTGTCAGTACTCTAAAATATTTTAGAGAAGAATTTAGACAACATGCTATCCAAAAAGAATGTAGAACATTAGAATGTAAGGCAATGGCAAAAATTACAATTAATGAAGAAAAATGTAAAGGATGTGGACTATGTCAAAAACACTGTCCAGTAAATGCCATAGACGGTTCAGGAAGAGACAAAAGAATTATCAACCAAGAAAAATGTATCAAATGTGGTACATGTATTGCAAGCTGTCCATTCCATGCAATAGGCAATTAGGGACGTGCCAAAAGGGACAATTTTTATCCAAAAGGGACAGACCTATATGTCAATCATTTTAAATGAGTTAAGGAGAAGATGAATATGGAAAAAGAAATGGTTAATTTAACAATTGACAATCAAAAAGTAACAGTGCCTAAAGGAACAACAATCCTAAATGCTGCTAAGCAAGCAGGAATAGATATCCCAACATTATGTTTTTTAAAAGACATCAATGAAGTAGGAGATTGCAGAATGTGTATTGTTGAAGTAGAAGGAAGAAGGGGATTTGCAACCTCTTGTATCCAAACAGTGGAAGAAGGTATGGTTGTCCATACACATACGCCAAATGTATTAGAAGCACGTCATGTTATTCTTGATTTAATAATTTCAAATCATGCTAAAGACTGCTTAACTTGCACACGTTCAGGAAATTGTGAGTTACAAGCATTAGCAACAAAATTCAATGTTTTAAATATTGAATTTGAAGGAGAAAGAACAGAGCATAAAATAGATGACTTATCTCCATCTATTGTCAGAGATTTTAACAAATGTATTTTATGTAGAAGATGTGTGGCAGCATGTAAAAATGTTCAAAAAATAGGTGCCATTGATTGTATTAATAGAGGTTTTGAATCTTGTATATCAACCGTTGGAGACCATAGTTTAAATGATGTTAACTGTACATTTTGTGGTCAATGTATAGAGGCTTGCCCAACAGGTGCATTACATGAAAAAGAAACGATTAATGATGTATGGGTAAAATTAAAAGACCCAGACACAACGGTTATTGTGCAAACAGCACCAGCAGTTAGAGTAGCACTTGGAGAAGAATTTGGAATGCCAATAGGTACAAATGTAGTAGGAAAAATGGTAACAGCTCTAAAAAGATTAGGTTTTGATAGAGTATTTGACACCAATACGGGTGCTGACCTTACAATTATGGAAGAAGCAAATGAATTTATAGAGAGATTTACTAAAAATGATAACTTGCCTATGATTACATCTTGTAGTCCAGGATGGGTAAAATATATAGAAATGAATTATCCGGAATTATTACCACATCTATCTAGTTGTAAATCTCCTCATGAAATGTTTGGAGCTATTCTAAAAACCTATTATGCAAAAAGAGAAGGATTAGACCCAGAAAAAATTTATGTTGTTTCAGTAATGCCATGTATTGCTAAAAAGTTTGAAAGACAAAGACCAGAAATGATGGAAGATAATTTATATGATGTAGATAATGTTATTACAACTAGAGAATTGGCAAGAATGATAAAACAAGCCAATATTGAATTTGAAAAATTGGAAGATAGCAATTTTGACAGCCCTATGGGAGAAGCAAGTGGTGCAGGTGCTATCTTTGGAACAACTGGTGGTGTTATGGAGGCAGCTTTAAGAACAGCGCAAGATACTTTAACAGGAGAAGACTTACCAAAAATTGATTTTGAGCAGGTAAGAGGCGGAGAAGGTATAAAAAGAGCAACCATTAATATAGCAGGAAAAGATATTAATGTTGTTGCAGCAAGTGGTTTAGCAAATGCTAGAACCATATTGGAAGAAATTAAATCAGGAAAAGCAAATTATCAATTTGTCGAAATTATGGCTTGTCCAGGTGGTTGTATCATGGGCGGTGGTCAACCAATTAAGAGTTCTAAAGTAAGAGCAGAAGTAGATGTTAGAAAATTAAGAGCAGATGCTTTATATTCAATTGATGAAAGAAGTATTGTTAGAAAATCACATGAAAATCCTGTTATGAAAAAATTATATAAAGATTTCTTGGAAAAACCAGGAAGTGAAATTGCTGAAAGATTGTTACATACAACATATACAAAGAGAGAAAAATATAATATATAAAACAATCGAAAACCAGTAATATATAAATATTTTATTCATTAAATGGCTGGCATTACGAAATATACAAATTCTAACATTATAAAGCAGGCACCTCTCACAGCAAGTCTGAGATTCTCCTACTTGATAATGCAAGAATTTGTAATATTTCTTCATTAGCACATTTAATCTCATAAAATATTTATATATTATTGGTTTTCGGTTTGAATAATAATTTGACCTGTGAATTGTAACTAGTAAAGAGGGATTTTTAAAAAATTAACTATTTTCTATTGCAACTTTTTGATAAATAGTATATAGTAAGAAAGGGTGTAAGAAAAATGACAAAATTTGTAGAAAATATTACAAGACTAAAAACAAGTAATATCAATAGAAATATTGTTTATTTTGCGTTCCCAATTTTTAAATTAATAAGGTAAGTGTTTATATCAATTCTTTTCGGATTGATATTTTTTTGCATTATAGGAAATTGCATTTTCATAATGCAAAAAATTGCACAGAAAAATTGCTATGCAATTTTTCGCGCCGACAAATCAAAATACTTACTTAGAAAATAGAAGGAGGCGTTTTATGGAACAAACAAAAAAATTACTCTTAGATGTAAACGAAAAACCAACAATTGGTAAATGGATTATCTTAGCCTTACAGCATGTTTTTGCCATGTTTGGAGCAACTATCTTAGTACCTATTATGGTAAATACAGCAGCAGGGGAAGAGGTTCTTACCATTCCAGTAGCATTAGTAACATCAGGAATTGGAACATTAATTTATATTTTATGTACAAAAGGAAGATCACCAGTATATTTAGGAAGTTCTTTTGCATTTATTGCACCACTAGCCGCAGCTTATGTAAAAGGTGGCATTTCAGGTGCAATGGTTGGTGTTATGGCAGTAGGACTTGTCTATGTTATTTTTGCAACAATTATTCATTTTATAGGCAAAAAATGGATAGACAAATTATTACCACCAGTTGTTATTGGACCAATGATTATGATTATTGGATTAAGTTTAGCACCAAGTGCGATTTCTCAAGTAGGTTTAGGAACAGGAACACAAATTGACTGGAGATGTATCGCTGTAGCCTTAATTACTTTCTTAACAACAGCAGTTGTTATGGTTAGAGGAAAAGGATTTTTAAAAATTATTCCATTTTTAGTAGGAATTGTCGTAGGATATGTTTCAGCAATATGCTTTGGATTAGTGGATTTTGCTCCAGTATTAGAAGCAGGATTTTTCAGTATGCCAAGCTTTGTGGTACCATTCTTAAATTATACACCTAATTTTTCAGCATTATTAACGATTGTACCAATTTCTTTGGTAACAATTGCAGAACATATTGGAGACCATACAGCATTAAGTACGATTATTGGAAAGAATTTATTGAAAGACCCAGGATTAGATAGAACTTTGTTAGGAGATGGTTTAGCAACATTTGTAGCAGGATTTTTAGGAGGACCAGCAAATACCACTTATGGAGAAAATACTTCAGTTGTAGGAATGACAAAAGTAGCGTCTGTATGGGTAATTGGATTAGCAGCAATTATTGCTATTTGCTTAGGATTTTTAGGAAAATTCACAGCACTAGTATCAACGATTCCTGACGCTGTTTTAGGAGGTGTATCTTTATTACTATATGGATTTATTTCCGTAAATGGTCTAAAAGTATTAATTGAAAATAAAATAGACTTTGGAAAATCTAAAAATATTGTTGTAGCTTCTACTATGTTGGTATTAGGATTAGGAGGAGCAGCAATCTCAATTGTACATGGAGATTTATCTGTAACGATTTCAGGAATGAGTTTAGCAGCCATTATCGGTATATTATTAAACTTATTATTACCAGATGAAAAAGAGGATGAAGACACCAAACCAGAAAATGAAAAAGAAGTCAAATATGAAAGTGAGGCAAATGCAATGGAAGAAATCAAAAAGGATACAGTTAGTAATGTAACCGTATTAAACAATCCTTTAATTGAACACAAATTATCAATTATTAGAAACAAAAACACAGGAACAAAAGAATTTAGAGAAATTATAGGGGAGATAGCAACATTATTATGCTATCATGCATTAGAAGACGCAAAATTAAAAGAAACAGAAATCGAAACACCCATCTGCAAAATGAAAGCAAGAGTATTAGACGAAGATAATTATGCTTTTGTACCAATTTTAAGAGCAGGAACAGGTATGTTAGATGGATTATTAAAAATTGTACCAAATGCAAAAATTGGACATATTGGATTATACAGAAATGAAGAAACCTTAGAACCAGTACAATATTATTATAAAATGCCAAAAGATATCGCAAAAAGAGAAGCCATTATCTTAGACCCAATGTTAGCAACAGGTGGGTCAGCAGCAGATACCATCAAAATGCTAAAAAAAGATGGTGTTAAGAAAATAAAATTCTTATGTATTTTATCTGCACCAGAAGGAATCGAAAAATTAAAGAAAGAACATCCAGATGTACAAATTTACACAGCATGCATTGATGAAAAACTAAATGACAAAGGATACATTGTACCAGGATTGGGAGACGCAGGAGACAGAATATTTGGAACAAAATAATTTGTTTTTTTACATTAAATGTAAAAAAATGAGACAGTTAGGGACAGGTCACTAATTGTCTCATTTTTGTCGAAATTATTTGTTATTATTATTTTGTCTTTCATTGTTGTTGTTTTGATTATTAGAATTATTATTTTTATTTTCTTTCTTTTTCTTACTCATATTAAAGCACCTCCTCAAAGTATATTATTATTTTGTACGATAAATAAAAAAATATTCACATATAATTTGTTTTTTCTATATAATTGATATATAATATTTAATAATAAATGCGATTAAAATTTTAGGAGGATTGACAAATGCGTTATAACAATGAAAAATTAAATGAATTTAATGATTACATAAGATACAGAAAAGTAGCCATAATAGGATTAGGTGTTAGTAATTTACCACTTTTAGATTACTTATATGAAAAAAAAGCCAATGTAACTATTTTTGATGAAAGAGAATATAATCAAATACCAAGAGATATTATTGAAAAAATTACCAATTATGGGTTTATGATACATTTTGGAGAAAACTGTTTACAACAATTAAAAAATTTTAATGTCATTTTACGTTCTCCTAGTTGTTTGCCAACAAAACCAGAACTAGTAGAAGAAGCAAATAGAGGAGCATTAGTAACAACAGAAGTAGAATTGTTAATGGAAATGTGTCCAGCAAAAATTGTAGGTGTAACAGGAAGTGATGGAAAAACAACAACTACAAGTTTAATTAATAGTATTTTGCAAAAAGCAGGATATAAAACATTTTTAGGTGGCAATATTGGAACACCATTATTTACAAAATTACCTGAAATGACACCTGAAGATATTGTCGTTTTGGAATTAAGCAGTTTTCAATTAATGGGAATGGAAATTAGTCCACAAATTGCTGTTATTACTAATATAACACCAAATCACTTAAATATACATAAAGACTATCAAGAATATATTGACGCTAAGAAAAATATTTTTAAATATCAAGACGAAAATGGAATTTTAGTTTTAAATTATGATAATGAAATTACAAGAGAATGTGCAAAAGAAGCAAAAGGTAAAGTAATCTTCTTTAGTAGTCAAACCAAATTAGATAATGGATATATTGTAGATGAAGATGTTATCAAAGAATGTGACGACAAAGTTAGAAAACATATCTTAAATACAGAAGATGTGATTTTAAGAGGAAATCATAATTATCAAAATATTGCAACAGCAATTGCTGCAACAGCAAGTTTAGTTGACACAGAAACAGCAGTAAAAGCCATAAAAGAATTTAAGCCAGTAGAACATCGAATTGAATTTGTGGAAGAAATTGATGGGGCAAAATGGTATAATGATTCTGCAAGTTCTTCACCTTCTAGAACCTTATCAGGATTGAATGCATTTAAAGAAAATATTGTTTTAATTGCTGGAGGATATGATAAAAATTTAGATTATACACCACTTGCTAAAACAATTGTCGATAAAGTAAAAACATTAATATTAATTGGTCAAACTTCTGGAAAGATATATGAAGTGGTAAAAAATGAATTAGAAAAGGAAAATAAAAATCTAGATATTTATATGTGTGAAACTTTGGAAGAAACTATCCCAATTGCTAAAAAAAGTGCTAATCAAGGAGATATTGTTCTATTTTCTCCTGCCAGTGCTAGTTTTGATATGTTTAAAAATTTTGCTGATAGGGGAAATCAATTTAAGAATTTAGTTAAGGATTTAAAATCGAAGATTGGATAGGAAAATAAAATATGTAATTAAACCTTAATATATAAAAACTGCGAGGGGCGCCCAACAAACGGGCACCCCTTTTTCTATAGGCTACTCAGTTTTCAGAAGAGACAATCTAGCCGCTTCTACAATTTTTTGTTCATTAGGAGTAAGTTCCCGTGAATTTTCAGAAAACAGAATGATCTGTTCTGCGATTTGGAACTTTCTTCTTGGTGGCAGGTTTTCTGTCCATTCTGTCAGCAGTTTATTATAAGTCATAAAAATACCTCCTTCATCATAAAGTAGCCCTTCTTGTAACTATATTATTATATCACAAAAAAACAAAAATGTAAAAATATTTCTTACCATCATTGCCTTTTTTGTATATGCATATAAGTATACCACAAAATATTGAAAGAGTAAAAAATATAGGACAATAAAATGAAACGATATTCACCTTTTTAACTTTATTTACATATCTTGTAAAAGAAAAGTTATACAAGGAGGAATTTGATATGTTTGATAATCAGTACGAGGAATACATAAGAAGCATTTTAGGATATCCCAATACAACAAGTTTTAATCAAAATCAAATGTATGCTAATGGATATTCAGTGGCTATGCAAACAGATACGAGAAACGATTTAGAAGAATTTTATCCAGAGATATATAAAATTATATATCCAATGGTAAAAAAAGCTTGTGAAAGAAATATGGGGGCAAGCACAAGAGAAGAAATTGAACAAATGACAGATGAAATTTATTCGGCATTAGAAGATAGTAATCAAATTAATGTGAATATCAATTTAGGAAATACAGTATCTACAACAAATGCCAATAGAACACAAAATAGAAATGAAATACATAAAGAGGAGGTTCAAAGAAAGACTTTAGAAAACCAAGAAACTGAAAATAGAAATGTAGAAATGCAAAATAGAAGACGTCCTGGGAATAATTTAAGGGATTTGATAAAAATACTTTTAATTAGAGAATTACTAAGAAGACCACATAGACCACATAATAATTTCCCACCAAGACCACCACAAAATCCACCACGTCCACCAATGAGACCACCAATTATGCCAAGAAATTATGAGCAACCATTATATGATATTTACGAATATTAAATTTATATGAGAAAAATATTTAGTAAAAATTACACGAAATTCAAAAATTTACCAATCCTTCAAGATAAAAGCTGTACATAATAAAATTCTGAAAACCACATATATTCAAAAAAACTACTTTTTTCAATACAACAAAATTTGAATAAAATTTTAGAAAATGCGAAAAATAAATATGAGAAAATTTGAAAGGTGGTAAAGAAAAATGAAGGTTAAAGATTGTATGTGTACAGACGTTTGCTGTGTAAAACCAGAAACAACAATACGTGACGTAGCAAAATTAATGTCACAAAATCACATTGGTTCTATTCCAGTATGTGATACAAATAACTGCTTATGCGGAATTGTAACAGATAGAGACATTATATTAAGAAGTATAGCTTGCGATAAGGATGTAAAAACAACACCTGTAAGTGATATCATGTCTACAAATGTATGTACTTGTGAAGAAAACGAAGATATGGCAAATGCTGAAAACAAAATGGGAACAAACAAAGTAAGAAGATTACCTGTTTGTGATAATAATAAAAAAGTAATTGGAATGTTGACATTAGGAGATATTGCACAAAATAGAGCAGATTTAGATGATAGGGAAATTTGTATTACATTTGAAGATATTTGTGATTGTGATACGAATAAAAATGCAGATTAATTCTTTAAAGTAAAAAATTCCTTCTTTTTGATTTTATTTGTGGTTATTTAATCACATTTATTATATCTAAAAGGAGGAATTTTTTAATTACAGAAAATAGCATATGTATATAAATTCCAATAATACATATAATAATATATAGAAAAAACTTTTAGAGAAGTACATAGAAATTTTAAAGCGTTCATTCTTCTTAAAAATATTGAAAAATAGGAGGAAAAATGATTGTTAATATTCCATATTGGACAAGAGTAGCAAAAAATATTTTATATGTCGTATTACTGATAGTTGGGTTATATATAGCATTAAAACTATCTATTTTTTATATGCCATTTTTAGTAGCTTTTATAATTTCTTTAATTATCGAACCATTAATAAAATTTATGATGCGAAAAACAAAATTAACAAGAAGAACAAGTTCAATAATAATCTTTGTCATTGTTTCTCTTGTTATTCTTGGAGTTTTAGCCTGGATTATTGTTACACTATTTTCAGAATCGTCTAGTCTATTACAAGGTTTAAATGATTATGTAGATAAAGCGTCTATACAAATACAAGAGTTTATAAAACAATTTCAATTTGATAAAATAAAATTATCGGACGAAATATTAACCATTGTTCAAGATTCTAGTGGCGATTTTTTACAAACAGTTTCTAACTGGGTTAGAAATGCGTTAAATGCTCTAATAAATATGATAACAAAAATTCCTGAAATCGCTATCTGTGTAGGAATTACCATATTAGCTTTATATTTTATATGTGTAGATAAAATTTATATTTTAGATCAAATAGAACACCATTTACCAAAAACATGGGTAAAAAAGTTAAGCACTCATTTAAAAGATTTAATTCAAACATTAGGTGGATATTTAAAAGCAGAAGCAACATTAATTTTAGTATCATTTGTCATTTCTTTAGTAGGATTATATATATTATCTTTTTTAAAATTTAATATACAATATCCATTGTTAATGGCATTATTTATTGGCTTTGTAGATGCACTTCCGATTTTAGGGTCAGGAACAGTTATGATACCATGGGCAATTATTTCTAGTTTAAATGGAGATTTATCTTTAGGAATTGCTATCCTTACTTTGTTTATTATCATGTCTATTGTAAGACAATTTTTAGAACCTAAGTTAGTTAGCAAAAATATTGGTGTTCATCCTATTTTTACTTTAATTGCCATGTATACTGGTTTTAAAATAACAGGAGTAATTGGATTATTACTAGGGCCAATTGTATTGATTATTATAAAAAATATATTTGCTAATCTAATTGACCAAGGCGTATTTAAAACTATTTTTGATAAAAAATAGAGCAGACCCCGTTTTTTAAAGAGGGGTCTGTTCCTTTTGTTTCATCTTGTTTATTCCCATTCAATGGTTGCAGGTGGTTTTGAAGTAATATCATAGACAACTCTATTAACATGTTTTACTTCATTAACAATTCTTGAAGAAACTTTTTCTAATACTTCATAAGGAATTTTGCTCCAAACACCAGTCATAAAATCTGTTGTTTCAACTGCACGTAGGGCAATGGTATAATCATAAGTTCTTTCATCTCCCATAACACCAACAGATTTTAAGTTTGTCAATACTGCAAAATATTGATTAATAGATTTATGAAGTCCTGCGTTTGCGATTTCTTCTCTAAAAATACTGTCTGCTTCTTTTAAGATATCTAATTTATCCTCAGTAATATCGCCAATTACTCTAATTGCTAGTCCAGGACCAGGGAATGGTTGTCTAAATACTAAGTTTTCAGGTATTCCTAATTCCAATCCTGTTTTTCTAACTTCATCTTTAAATAGATTTCTTAAAGGTTCTACAATTTCTTTAAAATCTACATAGTCTGGAAGACCACCAACATTGTGATGACTTTTAATAACAGAACTTTTTCCTAAACCGCTTTCAATAACATCAGGGTATATAGTACCTTGTACTAAAAAGTCTACTGTACCAATTTTCTTGGCTTCTTCTTCAAAAACTCTAATAAATTCTTCTCCAATGATTTTTCTTTTTCTTTCTGGGTCTGTAACACCAGCAAGTTTAGCTAAAAATCTATCTTTTGCATTCACTCTGACTAAATTAATATCAAATTGATTTCTGAAAACTTCTTCAACTTCGTCACCTTCGTTTTTACGAAGCAATCCATGGTCAACAAAGATACATGTTAAGTTTTTACCAATAGCTTTATGTAATAGCACAGCTGCAACAGAAGAATCAACACCACCAGATAGGGCACATAAAGCTTTTTTATCTCCGATTTTTTCTTTTAGAGTTTTAATACTATCTTCTACAAAAGAAGAAATTTGCCAATCTCCAGAACAACCACAAATATTAAACAAAAAATTCTTGATAACTTGTGTTCCATTAACAGATAAGTTAACTTCTGGATGGAATTGAATACCATATAATTTTTTCTCTGCATTTTCCATTGCTGCATTTGGGCAATGGTCTGTTGAACCAATATTTTTAAAACCGTTTGGTACTTCTGACACAAAATCTGTATGACTCATTAAGAAATCATTTGTAGTTTCAAATCCTTGAAATAGGGAAGAGGTGTTATCAATATTTACCTTTGTTGTTCCATATTCTCTTGTATTTGCTCTTGAAACATTTCCTCCTAAAGTATAAGTCATTAATTGCATACCATAACAAATTCCTAAAACAGGAATACCTAAATCGAAAATACCTTCTGCACATTTAGGAGAATCTTCTCCATAAACACTAGCAGGTCCACCTGTAAAGATAATTCCTTTCGGATTTTTCTCTTTAATTTTTTCGATAGAAATGTTGTATGGTACAACTTCTGAATACACATTACATTCTCTGACTCTTCTTGCAATTAATTGATTGTATTGTCCACCAAAGTCTAAGATTAAAATTAATTCATTTTCTTTCATATTTACCTCCGAATTTAAAATCATATATATATAATATCACAATTTGTCGATAAAGTAAACAAAAAAATACCCATTAGGGCATTTTCCTTTTACAATACACCACTTGTAGGAATATAGGTCTCATCGGGAGGATATACATATTCTTCATTTGGTTTATCAACGGTTTTTATGTCTGTTACTTTTACAATCGGCATATCACCATGATAATTACCTTTTGTAATTTCACCTGTTAATTCTACCCATGTTTCATTTTTAAAATCCTGTGCATTTGCATATTCACAAAGAAATCCAACAATCACATATTGAAAATCAGAAGAAATAATCATGTCTCGAGCTAATATAAATTGGGTATCTGTTAAATCTAACACACGATAAATATAGCCTGTAAATTGAATTTTTACACCAACATAATCATCTATATTTTCATGAACAGCTTTCAAGACATTTGTATAATTCTTAGCAGAGATAATAGAAACATCGTTCTGAGGCATACAACTAGAGATGTTTCTTTCATTTTTTGCACCAATGAATAATTTTATGCTAACAAAGATTAAAATAATAATAATTAAAATGACAATGCCTGTAAAAAAATATTTAAAAAGTTTACTTCCATTTACCTTAAAATTATATATAAACATAGAATTTTCCTTTCCATTATAAGTTTTGCTTTTTAATTATATGTATGAAAAAATCTATTATGCTAAATATTTTGTAGTTGAATTTTATTTAATTAGCCCCAAGTTGTATTATCCTATTTTTTTGAGATTAAATGGCTGGCATTGCGTAATATACAAATTCTAACATTATAAAGCAGGCACCTCTCACAGCAAGTCTGAGATTCTCCTACTTGATAATGTAAGAATTTGTAATATTCCTCCATTAGCACATTTAATCTCAAAAAAATAGGATAATACAACTTGGGGCTTTTAGATAATATCGTATCATAATTTCTAATAAATGCTTTCAAAATACTTGATAAAAATAGATTTTAGTGATATAGTATCAAGGACAAAATTAGATATAAATAAAAAAATAAACTTAGGAGGAACGAATACAATGGGATTATTTAAAACATACAGTGAGAAAGAATTAAAAAGAGTAAAGCCGTTAGTAAATAAAATAAATGCGCTTGAAGATGAAATTTCAAAATTAAGTGATAGTGAATTAAGAGGAAAAACAGACTATTTTAAAAAACAATTAGCAGATGGTAAAACATTAGATGATATATTGCCAGAAGCATTTGCAGTTGTTAGAGAAGCTTCTAAAAGAGTTTTAGGTATGAGACATTTTGATGTGCAATTAATTGGTGGTATTATTTTACATCAAGGTAGAATTGCGGAAATGAAGACAGGAGAAGGAAAAACATTAGTTGCTACCTTGCCAGTATATCTAAATGCACTTGACGGAAAAGGTGTACATGTTATT
>CALXAE010000036.1 GCA_944386205.1 uncultured Clostridia bacterium | reverse complement strand
ATTACCTCATATTCAATTTCTTTATATCCTTTAATACTTTTTTCTACTAATACTTGATTTACTGGAGAAAGTTTTAAAGCATGTTTAATTAAATCCTTTAATTCTGTTTCATTATCTGCAAATCCTCCACCAGTTCCTCCTAAAGTAAAAGCAGGTCTTAAAACAACTGGATATCCAATCTTTTTAGCAGCTTCAATTCCTTCTTCCTCTGATTCTGCAATAATAGATTCTAATACAGGTTCTCCTAACTCTTGGCATAATTCCTTAAATTTTTCTCTATCTTCTGCCTTTTCAATACTTTCACTACTAGTTCCTAAAAGTTCTACTTGGCATTCTTGTAAGATTCCTTTTCTATATAATTGCATAGCAATATTTAATCCAGTTTGTCCTCCAATTCCTGGTAAAATAGCATCTGGTCTTTCGTATCTGATAATTTTAGCAACATATTCTAATGTTAATGGCTCCATATATACTTTATCAGCAATAGCTGTATCTGTCATAATGGTTGCTGGGTTGGAATTTACTAATATAACTTTATATCCTTCTTCTTTTAGTGCTAAACAAGCTTGTGTTCCAGCATAATCAAATTCTGCTGCTTGTCCAATCACAATTGGTCCAGAACCAATTACTAGTACGGTTTTTATATCTTTTCTTTTTGGCATTTCATTCATTCCTTTCATTTAAAAACGATTTCTATTTCCAATTTTTTTACTGAATTCGAAAAAGAATTAGTATATTGCTAGGCAAACGAGATTTGAATTTATGAGGCGTACGATTTGTACGTTGATTAAATTCAAATCGAAGTTTAACGACGCAAGATGCTGATTATCTTTCGAATTCTTCCAAATTTTGGATAAATTTATCGAACAAGTACCCACTATCCTGTGGCCCTGGTGCACTTTCAGGATGATATTGTACACTAAATACTTTATCTTTTTTACATTCAACACCTTCAATTGTATTATCTAAAATATTTTTATGAGTTGGTACTAAATCTGTTTTCTCCAATGATTTTTCATCTACTGCATAACTATGGTTTTGACTTGTAATTTCAATCTTATCTGTTTCTAGATTTAATACTGGATGGTTTCCACCTCTATGCCCAAATTTTAATTTATATGTTTTCGCACCATATGCTAAACTAATCATTTGATGTCCTAAACAAATTCCAAAGATTGGATATTTTCCTCTTAATTCTTTTACAAGTTTAATAACCTCTTTTACATCTTCTGGATCACCTGGTCCATTTGATAAAAAGACTCCATCTGGTTTTAGACTTTCAATTTCTTTTGCTGTTGTGTTATATGGCACAATTGTTACATTACAACCTCTTTTATTTAAACTTCTTATGATATTTAACTTAATACCACAATCAACTGCTACCACATTATATTTGTAATTTGCTGTTCTAGAATACCATTTCTTTTTACAACTTACTTTTGATACAGCATCTTTTGGAATATCATATGCATTTAATTTTTTTAACGCATCTTCTTTACTAGTTGTAATATCTGTGATGATAACCTTTCTACTTCCTTTATTTCTGATGCTTCTTGTTAATTTTCTAGTATCAATACCTGAAATTCCTGGTATATCATTTTCCTCTAAATATTCTGATAATGTTTTTGTGTAGCGGAAATTACTTGGTAAATCATTATACTCTCTTACAATCATTCCTCCAATCGTTGGTTGCTTTGTTTCATAATCCTCATCTGTAATTCCATAATTTCCGATTAATGGATATGTCATCACTACCATTTGATAAGTATATGATGGGTCTGAAACAATTTCTTGATACCCAACCATTGAGGTGTTAAAAACAATTTCACAAATGGCTTCTTTATCAGCACCAAATCCATACCCTAAATATTCTTCTCCATCTTCTAGTACAATTTTTTTGTTAAATGCTTTCATATAAACCTCCATCCATATATGATAAATTTGTATATATTGTAAATTGTTAATTTTTTTTTGCATTTAAAGATTTTTCTCTAAAATGCAAAAAAAAATAAGGAACAAAACTCCTTACTTAAAATGGAAATGAAAATAAAGCAACTATTAAAAAAACAGCTGAGATATTTATGCAGTTAGTTTTTTTCAAATAGTTTTTCATTTTCTTGCTCCTTTTTTATTATATCTTTATTATTATAGCAGAAAGTATATGTGGATGCAATATTTTTTGTATTATTTAACAAATATTTTTACAAATAAAAAATAAACTATAGCCATAAAAAGTAATCTATGATAAACTATATATAAGTTTTATGCAAAGGAGAAAATATAATACCATGGAATTTAAAGCTAATGGATTATCTGATAATATAACAAAAGAACAACTTGCACAAATGACAGATGAACAAATTGAAGAAATGGCTACTGTGTATTCAGAAGGAAATCCTGGTTTAAAAGAATTATTAATATATTGTTCTAAAAATCAAATACCTACTTTTGCTTCTTGTGGAGGGCATCCTGATAGACAAGATAATAGTCCATACATAGGATTTATTTTAGATGATTCTTCTACTGAACTTTTTTCTAGAATATTTCCAGAAATTTTAAAAAGTAACAGATCAGTTTCTATAAGTAGTTTTGATACACTAAGTAGATTAACCATTTATGTAGATAAAGAAAATCCTGAAATAGCATTTCAAAACTTAAGAAATACAATTGAACAGTTTAAACAATTTCCTCAAAATGAAAATTTTAATAGATTGTCTTATATTATTCAACATGCTTGTGGAAATGTAGATTTTGATCTTATTGGTGATCCTAATGGTGAAATTTCTAAGATTGAATTTATTGGATCATCTAATCAACTAGGGCTAAAAAAAATGCCCAGAGAATTTTCTTCTAGTTTAAATAATGTTTTCCAGTTTTCTGAAAACATAGATAACGTTTTAGATACCATAATAGAAAATATGGAAATTTCTGACGAAAAAGAAATAATAAACTTAGAAAACAAAGCACTAGAAAATTTATTACAATATTGTTCTGAACATGAAATATCTGTGTTAACATCAAGGGGTGTAACAATAAATGGTAAAGCCGATAGAAATTTTATTGCTTTTGATCTAAATGATAATGATAAAGGTATTTTATCAAAACTTTTTTTGATGCAATTATATGAAAATTCTGAAATGAGACTTTGGAAACATGAAGACGAGATGCGATTTGCTGTATATCTTAAGGATGCTAATACTGAGCCACAATTTGCACAAATTCAAAATTGTTTTGAATATTATGAAAAAAATGCACCTACTTATGACAATCTATTTGAAAAAATCACCTCATCTATAAAAAACAATTCTAACGATTTACACTTTACAATAAATGGTCTTCTTTATGCTAAAGATCAAAACTTACCTTTGTTACTCCCAGATGAAAATAAAGGTTTAGAGCCCCCTACGCCTATTAATGAATATTCATCAAACACAAGTATAGATCCATATGAAATCATTAATGAAGAATTTGATGACTTTATTCAAAGTTTAGAAAATTCTGAAGAAGAACATATTGAAGAAAAAAATGTTGAAAGTTCTCTTGGTGATGATAAATTAACAAATATTAAAGATTTTTGCAAAAAAGTCCCTTATAATCTAATGGGAATGAATATTTTAAGATCTTTTATTCCTAAAGTTAGGAATTTAGGAAAGACAAAAGATAACGAAAGGAGTAAACCATGGACAAGATAGCCTATGCGGAATTAGATTGTATTTTTAATCAGCTAGATACCAATGATTTATCAAAAATTCCTATGCAGGTAATCCAATATTTTAAAGAAAATAAGGATAAAAATTACCATTGTAACATTGATTTACATATACCTTTAGAAAAACAAAATTTACATTTAAAAACAATACAATATTTATGTGCTATTAACTATTTATATTTATCTGCTGAACATGAACAGGAAGAATTACGTAAAATTTATGAAGAAAATGATAAAACATTTTCTGAAAAAACAAATATTGATAAACTCTTTGAAAAAAGGAAATAATTTATTTTTAGCATGATATAAATTATTTCCTTTTTTTGCTCTATTTATTTTCCCTTTTATGATTTGCTTATATCTTATCAATTATTCTTCAGTATGACAATATAAATATTCTTTATTTTCTATCTATATTCCTCCATATCTTGTTTCCAAGAGTTTGGCTCATAAACCGTTCCAACAAACCAGATTTCATTTGTTTGTTTATCTCTAATTAAGTACATAAATGGTTTATCTATTCTAATTTCTTCTGGTTCATTTTCAATTGGCATAATTGAATTCGTATCCATAATTATTACAGTAACTGCTGCAGCTTTTATTCCCTCTTCTGAAAAATCAATATCCGCCTTATGTAAAGCATCTCCTACACAAAGTTTTTCACTTGCCATGTTTGAAAAATCTGCCAAATTTTCGTCGAAAGCATCTGTAATTCCTAGATCCATTAAATCTTGTTTTAATTGCAAATTATAATTAAATGAAAATTTTGGTATAGAAATATCCACACCATATTGTGTATCTGACGCTAAGGTTGTATTTTCTAAAATAGTATTTACATCTTCTATAGTTAATGTTTCTATATAATCTGCTAAATTTTCTTCTGGCATGATAGCAACAAATTCAAACTGAGTATTATCATATTCTTGTAAATCCATTGTCAAAGCTGTAATATCATTATCTTTATAATATGATGCATCATCACCCATTGTTTCTTTGTGCATCATGGTTGCCGTCATCGTATCTCCATTTTCTAAATAAAAATCTTCTCCATAAGTATTATTTGTATCAAAAGGATTTTCCCATCCCATATCAATTGCTAATGCATTTATAAGAATCATGTTGTTATCTGGATTTTGTACTGTTTCATCATTTAACATATTTTGTATAATTCCTAATGTTTTATCTTCAATCCACTTGTTTATATTTGTTGCATTGCTAAAAGAATCATAATTAACTTCCGCATTATATTTTTCAGTTATAGTTTTCCTATAATCTTCTTTTACATATTCGGCAAATGTATCTCTAATATACACACTATTTGCTAAAGATAATACTTCATCAATTGTATTATATTTTGTTAAATTTAGATCACCAAGTACATTTTCAATTTGAGTTTTTGTATTTCCTCCTGCTCCTTCATTTAACATATTTAATGCATATTTTATTGACAATGGACTATATACCATGTTTTGTTTTTTATTTTCTAATTTTAAAAATCTTAGTGAGAAATCAGATTCTAATATTTGTTCATTTGGATCAACTTCACTTATTATTGTTGTATTTCCTCTTGATTTTTCTTGTCTGCTATTATTAATCGCTACAGCAATTATTGCCACTAAAATTATGGCTACTACTATAATAGCTATAACAGCCGTTTTAAATTTAATTTTTAATTCTTTTTTCTCTTCCATATAAGTTCCTCCTTTGTAATATTTTTTCCATTTCTTTTTATTTTACAAATTCATAATTATCAGTTGGTAGTTTTGCACCACTTCTTTTTAGTAATTCAAACGCATCATATTCAGTCATTCCATAAGTTTCTAAAATTTTTTTAATTTCTGGTCTTGTAGGTTCGGGCAACCTAGCTGCAAAAGTAGGAAATAATTTTGAATTATCGTATAATGCATTGATTTGCGGAAATGCAATTAATAGTTTAAATCCTCTTTTTTGTGCTTCTTTTACATTTTCTAGAATGTATTTAAAATAAAAAATTCCATTTTCTTTATATAACGTTGCAACTTTATACTTATTACCATTCACATCTGTCCAAACTAAATAAACTAAATCTTTTTCCATTTTCTTTTACACCTCATCTTTCAAATCATATATTTCTAACATTCTTTTTCTTCGTTCCAGAAGATACATTTTTAATAATTTTTTCATATCTTGACTTATTAAAATATCATCAAATTGACTTAGAATTTTATCGATACTTTCTTTATTTATATTATCTTTAATTTTTTCGATATATGGTACTGTTAATTCATAATTATCATCTTTTAATTTTTTCAATAAATCAAAATGTCTAACTGGTCTTTCATTTTTCCATCCTATTGCAGATTTTGATTTTGTATTCACTAATGACTCAAATTTAATTTTATCTTTAAAAAATAAACTTAAATCACTATTATTTTCGTATGCACATAATGATGAACCATTATCATACAAAGGACATATATCATAATTAAATAATACATCAAATACATCCTCTGGTGTTTTATATATTGTTCCCTTTGCCAAAATTGCCCAATTACTATGATGTCTATCACTATTCCCTATTAAAATATCAAATATGATTACTTTATAAAATTTAGACATATCCAATATACCTTTTAAACTATTTTTTATCATTTGTACAGAATATTTACAATCAGTATATAAATCTTCTAGTCTATCTTTATCATAATATGGATATTGATTTTCTATAAAAACGATACCTTCTAATAGATTTGTATATTGATTTTCTCCACATTCATTATTAATTATATTATAACTCATTGAGCCAATTCTTCCTTTATATGTACCAATATCAACTTTAGCACATTCTACATCTATTAACTTTCCAATTTCAGTAGCTAGTTTTTCAGCCCAGTATTCTCCTGTTATTATGCCCTTTTCTTTGTCCTTTACTTTTGGAAATTTAAATAATCCCTTTTCATTTGTTTCTGGATTAATTAGCCAAATTTTTTCACTCGCCCCACTACCAAATTTTCCAGATTCCATATCTTCTATCCAGTTATCAAAATTTTTAATTTCAAACATTTAATTCCTCCATTTTTGATATAATTTTAATCTTGATACTTTTTCTCTTATTTTTTTATAAATTATATCAATAAGTTTTGTTTTTTACAATATAAACAAAATTTATTTTTACAAAAATTTGTTTGTTATCTATAGTAAAAAATATACTCTACTTTCGTAGAAGTACAGAATGGTACCGATGGTGGGACTCGAACCCACATGGTTTCCCGCTGGATTTTGAGTCCAGTGCGTCTACCAATTCCGCCACATCGGCATAAAAAATATGTACTAATATATATTAGCACATATCTTAGAAAAAGTCTAGAATAATTTAATAATTTTTTATACAATTTTAATTGTCTGTCCTGGATATATTAAATTTGGATTTGGTATATCGTTATATTGTAAAATTTCATTTAAAGTTATTCCAAATCTTTTAGCAATTCCATTTAAAGTATCGCCTTGTTTTACTACATAATATACTTGGATAGAATTATCTACTGGAGATAAATCTGTCACATCACTTTCTGTAATTCTTAATTTTTGACCAGGGTAAATTAAATTTGGATTAGCTATATCATTTAATTCTACAATATGTTCTACACTCACATTATATTCTCTTGCAATTTGTGATAAAGTATTTCCTCTTTGAACTGTATAGGTTATACTTCCTGTTCCTCGTTCCTCATTTCCCGGCGTCGTAGAATTTGTAAGTATTCTTAATTTTTCCCCTGGATAGATTAAATCTGGATTTTGGATATTGTTGATATCTACTAATTCTTGTACAGTTGTACCATATCTTCTTGCTATTGCACTTAAAGTATCTCCACTTTGTACCGTATATTCTACGCTTTCTGTATTTACTGATGTGGTATTTCCACTATTATTTGAAATTTCAGAGGTTTCGTCTAAAAATATCTCTTCTGTGTATAAATCTCTATCTACATTACCGCTAATACCATTTACTCTACCTCTATCTGTATATTGTATTCCAATATATGTGTTCCAACTGGTTTCAATATTAACTAAATTATTTCTATTATTATAATATGCAATCCATAATTCATAATCTTGAGCCAAGCTTGTATCAAATGTACTTCTAGCATTTGATAGGTCACTATATAGTATTATTTCTTTATTTGTTAATTCTTCTACACGTTCCATAAAAGTTCTTGCTATGGCATTTATTTCTTCTCTTCCAACTCCTCCAAATGTCTCATAATCCAATACCAATTTACAATCTGGCGTTTTTCCAGAAATAACAGATACAAAGAAATTTGCTTGTTCTATTGCCTGCTCTGTATTTGTTGCCGTTAAGTAATGATAAAATCCGACACGCAATCCATTTGCTTTTGCATTTTCATAATTAATATCAAAATAAGCATCTTTTATATTTGTCCCCTGACTTGCTTTTATGTACACAACCTGTATGCCAGCATCTCTAACTTCTGCATAATTGATATGTCCTTGCCAATTACTAACATCAATTCCCTCATAACTCAAGTTAGATGCTGGCGTTAATGCATAAGTATGATTGATTTGAATACAAAATGCAAAGATAAATATGATAATTCCTGATAAGAATTTTTTTAACATAACTTCCTCCTACATTTTTATTGTATAGTATGTTTTTGGAAAAAGTTTTGTTAAAAATTTATAGTTATCATTTATTACTCTTCATCAGAATTTTCTTTCTTTTTTTCTTTCTTAGTTTCTTCTGGTGATTTTTCTTCTCTCAAAATCACATCATATTCCAAAACCTGAAATGTTTTTACATTAATTTTTGAAAAATCATCTTTTTCATCTTCAATTTCTGCCATTTTAAATGATGTTTTGTTAGTTAATTTTAAATCTACTTTTGACAAATCCACTAATATTTTTGTAGATATATCTTGTCCTACTGGCAAAGTTTTATTTTGATTATCATAAAAAATGCTATTTGTATAGCTAATGCCATTCATTCCTCTTTTTATATTTATTTTATATAAATTAAATTTATTGATATTATCTTTAATATTTTCATGAATTTCATTTTCTGGATCAATATTAAAAATATTGATATTTTTTTGTTCTAGCTTTTCATCTTTCAATATTTTGTACACTGGTAAATCATCTATAACAACAACTTTGTCTAGTGCTTTTTTCAAGTTATCTACAACTGTTTCTAATGTCATTTTATAACCTAAAGGTTTTGTATTTTTGTTAATTTCTAAAATATTAAATTTATCTTTTGCAATTTCTCTATGATTTTTATTAGCAATTTTAGAAACTTTTGTTGCATCTTGTGACATTCCACCAAATATGTCAAATTCTTCTATTTCGTTTAATGAATTTTCTTCTTGGGCTTCTTTTTTCAGTTCTTTTAAACTATTTTCAATTTCTTTTGGTAGTACTTCATTATTTTTTACTTTGTTTAAAAGCGGTAAAATATTTGTTGTTGTTAAATATACACTATCTGTTTCACTTTTGCTTAATGCCTTTCTTTCTACTTGATCCATTGTAGTTCCAAAATCTTCTAAATCTTGGTGATAGTCAAATACTTTTGTAACCTTCTTTATGATATTTACCTCTTCTTCTTCGCCTTCTGCTAAAGTTGCAACTTCATCCTTATTACTATATTTCCAGAATTCAAATATGCTCTTTTTGTGATTGTCTATTTCTTGTATAAAGTTTGTTGCATTTTCTATTTTTTTAGCCATATTTTTATTTTTCAATTTTAATGCATTAACATCCATCAAAATATTTTTTAATTCTGTTTCATCTAATTCATATTTTTTATATAGTTCCACTAATTCTTCTATTGTGTAGTTTTCTTTTTTCTTTATTTGATTTCTTATAGGTTCAGTTTTAGTTGTTGGCTCACTTTTTTCTACTATCTTTTCTTCTTTCTCTTCTATAATGTTATCTTTAATTGTGTTTTTCTTATTCTTTTTACTATATTTAAAAAAATATTTAAACTTTCCAAAGAATGTTTTTTTACATTCTAAAAATGTAGAAATCTGTTTTTCCTTTGCTAGATATTCTATCTCTTGTGATCCCGCAATTACTTTTAAATTGTCCAATTTCTTTTTATTTTCTTCTAATAATTCACCAATTACTTCTTGTTTTTCAATTCCTACAAGGTATTCATCATTTATCCATTCTGCAATATTTTCATATTCTATTTTATAATCATTATTATAAAATTCTAGTTCTCCACCTTTTGTGATATTAGTTCTAAATTCAAAATAATGTGGTAATTCTGTCTGCAAAATGAACATTGCTTTTAATAATTTATAAAATTGGTTAGCTTCTACTAAACTGTCAATTTTTATTTTATATGGACTTCTTATTTTTCCATATACTTCTGTTTCTCCCACAATATGAATTGAAAGTTTTTCACTTTTATCATATACTTCATAAATTAATGGCCAATCTTTTGTAAATAACCATAAATAATTTTCTAAGTCTTCAAATTCTGATCTTTTGTAATAAGTGTTACTATATGGAAGATTTCTAATTGGTACAAAAATTTTTCCTGTTTTCTTTTTCTCTAATTGTTTTTTTAATAAAAAGAAGAATGTTGAATAATCTGTATCTTCTGTTGGTACTAACATAAAATATTGATCTGTATCTTCTGCATAATAAATTTGCCATAGATAATTTCCTTGATATTTTACTTTAAACGGAATTTTTTTAGTTAGTTTAGTTTGTTCTTCCTGTACTTTTTCTACTTCTTCTATTTTTAATTCTTTTAACATTCGTAAAAATGTTGTATGTTTTAAATAGTTTTCTTCATTTTCTGTATCCAAATACTCAGATATTGGACTAGCTTTTTTATATTTTTCTTGGATATCATCTAGTCGATTTGCTGGTGTTAATAGTATTTGGATATCTTTTATTGGTATATATCTATATTGTCTATATTGCTTTTCGTCATAAAATTTAGGAACTCTAAATTTTAATGGTTTATAATTTTCAAACTGATTTTTAGCATCTTCTAAACTCAGTCCTAAATATTTTAAATTTTCTTTTATTTCATCTACTATTTTATCTCCGGTCTTCTTTGGCAAAACAATAACTCCTTTCTGTTTTATTTTATTGTAGTAACGTTGTTTTTTAGCATATAACTGATTACTTCACAATTGAATAAAAATTTTCAAATGTGTATCCTTGTCCAACTAAGTAATCTATAATGCTTGGTAAAGATTCTACTGTAACTTTTTTAGCCTCTGCATCATGCATTAATATTACCACACTTTGCTTATCACAAGTTGTTTCTGCTATCCTTTGCATTTCATATTCTAAGGTTGGTTTAGTTGTTTCCGCATCTCCATTTAGTGCATTCCAATCTACATGCACAATGTCATTTTGAAGTAATAATGTATCTGCTTGGATTTTTATTTCAGCATATTTTCCTCCAGCAAATCCCCCTGGAAATCTGAATAAATGTGAATTATATTCCTGTTCTCCTATAGCATCTCTCACAGCTTGATTACATCTATTATATTCTTCTAAAACTGTTTCTGGTGATTGGTATATAGAAGAATATACATGAGAATATCCATGATTCGCAATAAAATGTCCTTCATCATACATTCTTTTGACTATTTCTGGATTTTTTTCAACATTAGATCCCAACACAAAAAAAGTTGCTTTTATTCCTCTTTCATTTAATATATCTAATATTTGAGTAGTATTGCTAGATGGTCCATCATCAAATGTAAGAAAAGCTCTTTTTGTATCTGAGCTATAAATATGCTTTATATTTTCTTTTCCTATTTCTGTTAAGTTTGGTAGCTTTTCTCTTCTTTTTCGTTCTGCTTCTTCTAGTTGTTTTTGTAAAGCTTCTTCATATTGTTGCTTAGCTAGTTGATACTCAGCATTTGCTTTAACAATTTGCACACAATTTATCCATGTAGCAACTATACCAATAATCATTAAGACAATAATTATTAGCATTACAGTTTTTTCTTTTTTGGTAAATTTGAATTTAGAAGGTATTAATGCTTTCATAGTTTCCTTGTCCATTTCTTGATCCTTTTTTTGTTCCATATTCGTGAAATAATTTTTTCACCTCACATCTATCTTTTGTTATTTTATTCTTTTTGTTTAATAAATTCTATAATTTGTTTTGCCAATTCTTCCTCTTTACCTTCGTAACTATGATTTGCCCCATCTATATAATTGATATCTTTATATGGATTTGTAATAATATTATTTACAATATCAGCCAATTCCTCTGCTTTTTGGACAATCATTTCATTAACATTTCCCCAACGCATAAATAACGGTACTTCAATATTATTTAATTTCTTTAATTCCTGATCCTCTCCAAATTTAGCAAAATCAATTTCTTTATTATCTCGTGCATATCTCAAAAATGTTTTTATACTTATTGGATGAATAAATGCTTCTTTTTGCATCATTTCATTTCCATTATTTTCTCTTTCTTCTGCATATGTTAAATATTTATTAAAATTCTCACCTAAATAAATTTTTAGTGCTCGAGGAATATCAATTAATGAATTCAATATAATTCCCTTAATATTATTTAACATTTCATCTTGTTCATCTTTTAATTCATTGTATGTGTATACAATTTTTGTACATCCTAGGCTATGTCCTTGCAAGTATATATTTTTATATCCTAATTCTTTTAGCTTTATAATAGCTCCTGTTATGTCTTCATATCCCTCTAAAACATCTTCATAACTAGTTCCACCTAAGGTTTTCTCTCTTTTTCCTGCTGTATATCTTCTTGTGTATTTTACCAATTCACTTCCACGATTATTAAAACAAAAATAATCAATTCCATTTTCATTGGCAAATTTTGCTATTGTTGTCTCTCTTTTTTTCATACAGTTACTACCCATTCCATGAATTGATAAAATAATATCCTCTGTTTTCTTTTCTGATGTGTATAATAATCCATCTAATTTAATTCCATCTGTTGCTAAAAAATATATTACTTCCATTTAGATACACCTCTTTATTATTTTTTCACAATTTTTTTGTATATTTTCATTTTTCTTAACTTCAAATAAACTTTTATTTTAATGCTTCTAATATTTCATTCTTGTCTGTCACACCTATAAATGTTTTGATATTTTTTCCGTTTTCAAATATCATAATTGTTGGTATACTCATTACATCATATCTAATTGCTAATTCTTGATTATTATCAACATTCACTTTTCCCACTTTTACTTTTCCATCTACTTCATTTGCTATATCATCAATAATTGGTGACATCATTTTACATGGTCCACACCAATCTGCATAAAAATCTACTAGAACTTTTCCTGTTGATTTTAATACCTCCTCTTCAAAATTTCCTTCTTCAAATTTTAAAACACTCATAATCTATTATCCTCCATTCCTAATATTAATTGACATTGCGGGAGATTAAATAAATCTTAATCAAATGTCATTCTTATTCACTTATACTATCTTTTCTTAGATATCTTATAACCTGTAATCCTGCTTTTGCCCCTTCATATACGGCTTTTGAAACTTGCAATAAACCGCCTGTACAATCACCACAAGCATAGATCCCTGGGATATTTGTTTCCATATTTTCATTAACCACAATTTTATCTTTACTTGTTATAACTCCTAATTTTTTAGCAAATTCATTACTTCCTGCTACACCAAGAGCAACAAAAACACCGTCTGTTTTTGCTTTGCTATTGTCTTCAAATTCAATTTCTTCTACTTTTTTATCTCCTCTTACTTCACGTATTTTCCTTGTATCGATTGTTACATTTTCTGCTCTAATCTCTGGTGCCTTTTTTCCATCTGTTAATATAGTAATATGATCAACTATATTTATTAATTCATTTGCTTCTGCTATTGCATATTTTCCATTTCCTAAAACAGACACATTCTTATTTCTATAAAAGAAACCATCACATACCGCACAATAGCTTACACCTTTTCCTTCAAATTCTTTTATGCCTTTTATTTTAGGTGTATCTTTCTTGTTGCCTGTTGCAAATATCACAGTTTTTGTTTCGTAAGTCTGACTTTCTGTTATAATTTTATATTGATTATTTTCTCCAAATTGTATATTGGTTACTTCTTCTTTTTTTACTTCAACACCTAAATTTATTGCTTGATGAATTCCTGCTTTATATAAATCTTGTCCAGAAATTGCTTTTTCAAATCCATAGTAATTTTCAATTAAGCCTGCTTTTTCCAAACCTGATTCTTCGTTATAAATAACTAATACTTTTAGGTTTGCTCTTACTGTATACAATCCCGCTGATATGCCCGCAGGTCCTGCCCCTATGATTATAACATCATACATACAAAAACCTTCCTTTTTATTATTTCCTTCTTTCGATTGGATTATATCATTTTCCAATATATTGTGCAAGTTTTATTAAAAATTAGATTGCAGATATTACTTGCAATATGTTATACTTATCCATAGGTGATAACTTTGAACATATTATTTAAAAATGTAACAAAATATTCCAAAAAAGTATATGATGAATTTTTGCAATTTCACGCAAAAAAATTCTCTTTTAAATATCATTTATTTTCTATTGCTGTATCTATGCTTATTCTTTTTTGCATGATGCTTCATATTCAGTATCACAATTATGGAATTGCAATTATTTTTTGTGCCATTTTAACTTCTTTTATTATATGGAGATATTTTTATCCTATTGCTGAAGTAAAAGAAGATTACCAAAGTGAAAAAGTTACAAAGCAAAAGGCTTTTACCTTCACTTTTTACCAAAAACGTTTCAAAGTATATTCTAATATGAGATATTCTTTTGTAAAATATACAGATTTGTACAAAATATTTGAAACAGATACCTTTTTTTATTTATATTTAGATAGCAGACATTCATTTTTACTTGATAAGTCTGGTTTTAAAAAAGGTACGCCTTCAGAGTTTAGGGATTTTATAAAGAAAAAATGTCCGTTTAAGTATAAGAACTAAACTATATAGGAAATGCACTTTTCTAGAATATAAAAAACGCCATGCTAAAAAAACGCCACACTAGTGTGGCGATATTTTAATAGGGATTCAAAAAAATTTCCTTCTTAACGTCTAAAGTTGTTAAGACTTATAATTAAATATTTACTTTTTAATATTTTCGGCTTTAGCTTTCAGCATGACCTAGTACAAAGCTAAAATGTTTAAAAAGTAGGATTTTTAAAATATTAAATTTATATTTTTATTATCATTTAATTAATTTTTCAGAAATAAAATGTAAGTAGCAGCTTTTATGCTGTTACTTCATTCATTTTTTTGATTATTCTTTTCAAATTTGTTGTTATATGTACTAAGTATGATTGTATTCGCATCCTAAACAAGCCCTGCGTTTTCACTTTTCTCTATTAAACTTTTTAAAAATTTTCCATCTGGTGCTTCTCCACTTGTTACTTCTATTCC
>CALXAE010000035.1 GCA_944386205.1 uncultured Clostridia bacterium | reverse complement strand
TATAGGTAATTTGTTGTTTTGAATTATACCTATTATCAATTTTGAATATAGGTTTTAATATTCTATTTTCAATTTCCTTTGAACCGTTTTTATATTTCATTCGTAGAAAATTTGTTATTAGAAAAAAAGATAATCCATAAGGAAACAAATATTTTTATAGATTCAGAAAAACAAATTAAACACTAATAAAGAGAGAAAGAATGGGATTTAGAAAGCTGAAAAGTTTGCAATTTTATGTAAAATATGGTATACTTTATTTAGTTAAATGTTGTACCCGATGGGAATTATATTGATAAATCTCGGAGGGTATACCTCCGAGTAGTACAAGGAGGAATCATTATGACATTACGCGAAGAATTACAGCAAAAAACTATAAGAGCAATAAGGATGAAACTAAATGTGTATGAAAAAGGACATAAGGTTTTAATAGAAGAGCATTTTATTAGCCTATGTAATGAAGCTGCTGAAGCTGGAGAACTCAGGGTTTCAGTTTTTCCTAGTTGGGTGAAATTAGCTGATGGAAAACCAGTTACAAGTAGCGATTTAGAGTCTTTTGCGGAAGAGCATGATTTGGACTATACACCTGTAGAAGGCAATTCAACGGCGTATTTGTCTTGGGAAATGAAGTGAAAACAAACAACTCCTCATTTTGTAATTTAAATGAGGAGTTGTTTATAACTATTTATTTTCTATAATCCATTCATAAACCACATTCTCAGTAAATTTACCTTTTTTTCATTTGGTTAATTTTTTCTTTAGCCTGTTTTTTACAGTTTCCAAAATCTTGGGCAAATTTTTTATTGTCATTATTTTTTTAACTTGCTTTTATTTGAAAAATATTTCCTAAACGCAATATTATTTTAAATATTATGATTTAATTAAAAAAATATATAGAGGTAATCAATAAATGAATTTTAGAAAATTAGAATAAATGAAGATAATATAAATTTTATACCTGATATAATAAAGATAGAAGATAAGGATATTCAAAAAAAAGATATAGAAAAATTCATTATTAATTGTGATAATTACTGTTTCGCAGGAATTTGTAAAAATGAAATTGTTGCATTTTTATATGGTTATGGAATGTTAAGACCAGATGGAAAATCAATGTTTTATATACATTCTGTTGATGTTATTCCAAAATACCAAAATAAAGGTATTGGAACTAAATTGATGGAATATGTTTTGAAATATATCAGAGATGAAAAGAGATATTATAAGTTTTTTGTATTAACAGAGAAAACGAATATAAGAGCTTGCAAAGTATATCAAAAATATGCAGATAAGGAAGAACAAGTATTATTTAGTAAAAATTTATAAAATAGGTATAAGAATAGAAAAATGTTATATAAATTCTTATGATTGGAGAAAGAAGGTATATAATTAGTTATGAAAAATATTTCTTTCAAACTATTACTCTCCTATATCTTGTCCTTCTTTTTCAGTTTGTTTATTAATTAGTGCTTCTGCTTCTGATATTGTCAATGCTTCTTTTTCTAACTTAGATAATTGTTCTTCACGATTTTTTAATGGACTACCTTTGCCACTATTTTGCAAATCAATAATCTACTTTACTTGTACATATAAATATTATCATAAATGTATTGTTTTATCAATGAATATATATAATGTATTGCATTTGGCTAATTGAATAATATTTTATTTAATGATACAATACAAAAAAATTTGTAGAGGTGGTTTAATAAAAAATGAGTAAAGAAGATAGTAAAAAATGTTTAGAGATTGGTGATACCTTATACGGAATAAATAATGAAATATATACTATTGAAAATATAGATAATGAACAAATTGTTATTAAATTCTATAAAAAAATTTATTTAACATATAATTCAGGTAATAATCAGGAAGTTAAAATAAAAGAAGAAGATTTATACTTTTCTTTTGATGATATAGGACTTCAACTATTTTTTAAAGAAGGAGATTGTTATAAATCTGTAAATGAACTTTTAGAGGATACAGACTATTTAAATTATATAAAAAATTTAAATAATAGAATTGAAATAGAAAATCTAAATGAACAAAAAAAATTACAATACATTGAAGCACTGTCCCCTAATACTAGAAAAATTACAAATAAAGATATAGACTTAATTTTATCGTCTTATTATGATGAAGAAAAAAGTTTGAAGGAAGAAAAGGATTTTTATAGCTATTCACAAAATCATAATATGTCGTATTTTGCAAGAATGGATTTTGACACAGAATATGAAAATGAAGATTATTATGAGAAGTTCTATATTTCAAAAAATACAAAACCCATAGAAATCGAAGAGGGTGTTTCTATAATAGATTGGAGGTCACCATTAGGAGACTTTTATTATAATAATGAAAAAACTGAACTGTTAAGAGAAAAATATAAATATAAAGTTCTTTTAAAAAGAAAGTTTATTTTTGAACCATTTAAATTTCTAAATACATATATTGCAAATGATGATTTTTTTAATGAAGGTATGGCTGATGAATTTTTAATGCAGATATTATTAGAAAAAAGAAACTCAGGTAAACTAACAGATATAATATATAGCATTCAATCTAATCAAAATAAAATAATTAGAGCTAAACCTTTTGAGAATTTTATAGTTCAAGGATGTGCCGGCTCAGGAAAAACAATGATTTTATTGCATAGATTATCATATTTAAAGTATAATAATTGGCTTCCAGAATACAAAAAAATAAAAATCATTACACCTGGAAAAATTTTTAACGATTTTATTAGTGACTTGTCAAGAGATTTAAATATTGAAGAAATTGAACAAACATCAATATTAAATTATTATTTAGAATTAAATAATAATTATAATGAAAAACATAATCTTTCTCAATCTTTAGGTGAGAGATTTTATAAATTGAGTAGTAGAGGCGGTATGTATGAAAAAGATATAAGAAGAGATAATATAATAAAATCTATAAAAGAAACAATTAATAGAAAGAAAAACAGATATAAAGAATATTTTAAAGTTGATAAAATGTATGATGAAAATAACCTAGACTCAAATATGATAAAATCATTTTATAATAGGGAATTTTTTGATAAGGTAAAAAATAAATATAAAAGAAGAATTGATTTTATTAAAGACGAAATATCTAGAATATTTAATTATTCAGAAAAGATAAGTAATAATCAATACTTTGAAATCTTTGTTATAAAAAGTATGGAATTAATTAATGAATTATTAATAGAAATACAAAATGAAAAATGGTATAATGGTGGTCTATATGGAAAGTCGAAGGAAAAATGTGAGGAAAATGAAAGAAAAATACAAGAAATAAAGCAACTTCAAGACGAAGTTTTAAATAATTTTTATTTTTCATTTGATTTTTATAACGAGATTATAGAAGAGATACAAAGAAATAATCCTAGTATTCCAAAAAATAAATATATGAGATTTCAGCTTTTACTAATGTTATATATTAATTATTTACATTTTGGAGAGTTATTAAATGGTGATAAGTTATTATGTTTTGATGAAGCACAAGATTATAATGAAGTAGAATATAGGATATTAAAATTAATAAATAATAATGTAGTTTTTAACCTGTATGGAGATGTTAATCAATCTATTTTTTCAAAAAGTATAACGGATTGGAGTACTTTGAAAAAGTTTATTGATTTTAAACAATATAATCTTAATGAGAATTTTAGAAATACAAAACAAATATCAGATTTTTGTAATGAAAAATTTAAATATAATAGTTTATCAATGGGAATAATAGGTGAAAATGTAGAATATATTGAGAAAAAGAAAATTAATAATATTATTTTGAAAAAAATAAATGAAAAAAAGAAAATAGCCATCATAACTCAAAATAAAGATGATATAGAAAATATTATTCCAATTGATAGTGAATATACATTTTATGGTACTATTGAACAAGTTAAAGGAATTGAATTTGATAGTGTTATTGTTTTTGAGGATAAGATGACAAAAAACGAAAAATATATAGCATATACACGAGCTTTGAACAATTTATATATAGTCAATTAAATATTAAACTAAAAAATTTGTGTGATAAATTACAATTTTAAAGGAAGGTAAAGATATAGACTATGATAAATGTATCAAATGTGGCAAATGTTCTAATTTTTGTCCTAAGAAAGCATTGGTCTTAGAAAGTAATAATTAACAGAAGTTTAGAAAGTAGGAGAAAAGCTAGTTACATATATGAGAGGAAAAGTAGAATGTGGAGGATATAGAAGAATATAAAATGTATTTAAAATAATAATAAGAGGAGGTCTATATATGGAAGAAAAAAAATTAATGAGAGGATTAGATGAAGAACATTTAGAAAAGTTAAAAAATTCAAAATGGTTAAGTTTTTATAAAAAGCATAAAGAAGAATTATTCTTGGGGATAAGAAATAACTATATTAACTTGTATTATAAAGGTATGAATATAGCAAAGGTGCAAGGAAGATTTAATAAAGCATATATATCAGCAAGATATATATACAAAGATTTCAATGGAGAAAACAAATATCAATCTATTACATATGAAGATTTTGAACAGAAATATGAAACAGTTATAAAGCCAGAAGTTGAGAAACATATTAAAAAGAATAAACTATGGGAAAAAGAAACTCAACAAGCATTAATATTAAAAAACAACAAAAATTGTAATAACAATAGGTCTAATTGGATTTGTATAGACATGGAATATATAAAGCAAAGGAAAAATAGTGATTCTAATGGTAAAAATAGTTTTGGAAGATTTGATATTATTGCAGTAAATAAGAAAAACTATAAAGTTGCATTAATAGAGTTAAAAGTTGGAAAGAATGCAATAGGTGGAGAAAGTGGGTTGTTAAAGCATGCAAGAGACTGGAAAGAAGACTATATAGATAAGGATTTATTTAATAATGATATAGAAGAAGGAAATAACTGTCTAAAACAAGAAATTATAAATATTATTAATAATAAAGCTTTTTTAGAAGATGATTATCCAATAAAAGAATGTTCAGAAAAAAATTTTAATTGTATAAAACCAGCATTCTACTTTTTAATTTGTAGTGGAGATATGACGATTGATAATTTAAAAAATGAAGTACGAAAATACTTGTGGTCAGAAGAAAAATGTAAAAACTATAATATTAAAAAGGTAAGTGATAAATACAATGTAGAAAAGAATTTATATGATATAACCAAAAAAGGTGAAGGAAAACTATATTGCGAGTTTTTATTTATAGAAGGATTAAGAGATAAAGTTCAAATTACTGATATTATAGATGATGAAAATTATGATAGAAAAATATAGAGGAGTTAAAATATGCAAGTAAAAATACTAAAAGGAACAAATCAAATAGGTGGAGTATTCACAGAAATATCATCAAAAGAAGCAAAAATAATTATAGATTTTGGCGACGATTTAGATGGCGTAAAAAGATTAGAAAATATTGAAGGGTTAACAACAGGAGAACCAGCTTATGATGGTGTATTTATTACACACAATCACCAAGATCATATGGGAAGAATAGATGATATTTTAGAGGATATACCAGTGTATATGTCAGATTTAAGTAGAAAAATTTTTGAAACAGTATTTTGTTTTTCAAAAAATAAAGGGAAAATTCATAGAAAAACTATAGATCTTGAAGAAGGAAAGACAATTACAATAAAAGATATGAAAATTACTCCATATATAGTAGACCATAGTGCATATAACTCATTTATGCTACTAATAGAAACAGAAGGAAAAAGAATATTGCACACAGGTGACTTTAGAAATCATGGATATAAAGGTGTACTATTGGAAGGAACACTTAAAAAAATAGAAAAAATAGATTTACTAATAACAGAAGGAACTACTTTTTCAAGGGAACAAGTAAAAAGTAAGACAGAGCCAGAACTAGTAGATGATATTGTAGAAAAAACAAAAAATTATGACCAAGTTCTAATGCTAATGTCTACAACAAATATTGATAGAGTTACAACAATGCAAAAAGTGGCAAATAGGACAGGAAAGACAGTAATACACGATATAGTTTTAAGTAATGTTTTGCAATTAGTTACACAAAAAATACCAAATGCTTTAAATTCCAAAAATGTTGGTGTATATTTGCCAGGTAATGTATATATAAAAAGAGATAAAGAAGAATATAAAAAATATATTGAGCCATTTCAAGAGAAAATAAATGAAACAGGAAAATTACTTCACAGCAAGTTTATAATGAACATCCGTGTATCAATGTTAAAAGATATAGAAAGGTTAAAAGACAAAGTATTAAATAATTGTTGTGTTGTTTATTCTGTGTGGGAAGGATATCAAAAAGAAGATATTTATAAAAAGTTTTTGAATAGAATGAAAGAATTAAATATTGATATTTATAATTTACACGTGAGTGGACATGCTGATTATACAGCATTTAATCAAATAATAGAAATAACAAATCCAAATGTAGTTATTCCTATGCACACTGAAAATAAAGAAAAGATTAAAAATTTTACAGGTAAAGCCATTATATTAGATGATATGGAAGTATATGAGTTGAAATAAAAGTAATATGATAGTAAATTACGCATGTATTTTAGGGTAGTCGAAGAACAAGACAGAAAATTTTTTATATGTTATACTTTATATGGAGCAAAGTAATAAAAATGTTATATCAAAGTAAAGCACTTGAAAATTATAATAAATCAGGAATTAGAATTTATCACGGAAAAATATCAGAAAGTATAGTTGAAAAAAATGATGATGTTTTTAATATAAATTATGACTTTAAAAAATTTAATAATATGGGACTATATTTTAAAGGAGAAGTAGCTTTTTCAGAAAATGAAATAAATCAGATAAAAACAGAAATAGAACCATATAAAGATAGCATAATTGCTGTATGTGATTTCGATTCAAAGCGTAAATATTCTGAAGAATATCATTTAAAGTGTTTTTTTAAAGATACTACTTATATTGATAATAACCTTATAAGATACTTAGTGCATATTTATATATTTGCAGATACTGGAATAGATACTTTATATGAATTAAAAAAGATTACAGGAATGGATTACAATAGTATAAATTTTAATGATAAAAAGATATGGGATATATTTAGCGATTATAATAAAATATTTTGTTATATGCCATCATATTTCAATAGAAGTTTGTTTCAACAAATACAACCAAGGTCATTAGAAGAATTGTGCGCAATTTATGGTTTGACTAAAAGTACATTTGACTTTGAAGAAGGAAAGGATTTAGTAGAACAAATTATTAAAATGAAAGAATATAGTATAAGAGATGATATTTATAGTTTTCTATTAAGTAAAGATATAGAAAAAGAAATAGCTTTTGAAATAACAGAATTTATAAGAAGAGGAAAAGCGAATAATATAAAATATTCTGAACAATGGTACAAATATGAAAAAATAATGAAAAAGCATAATATAGATACTACCTATATTAAAAAATGCAAAAAAATAAAATATTTATTTCCAAAGTCAAATATTTTAAATAGCGTGGTATATATAATAAAACACATTGCATATATGGCTTATTATCCTGAAATTACAGAAAAAGTAATTAGCAAATGCCCAAGATTATTTTAAATTTTAAAAATTGCAATTTTATGTGAAGTGTAGTATAATAATTATAGTATGACCAAAAGGTCGTGCAGGATAACTATCAATAAATCATCCTCCCAAGTGGGAGAAAGGAGAAGCAAGATGACAGAAAACTATCAGACGCTGGGAGCAGAGCAGGAAAGAGAGAGCTTATTCAAGTTCTATAATAGTCTGAAGACGACCAAGGCAAAATGCCAGTGGGGTGCAAAAGACTGTGAGAAGTGCAAAGAGGAGGACTGCAAGATGCGGCCATATCTCCTGAAAAGACCAGACTGATGTGAGAGGGCATTTTCTAGAAAGAAATTTCTGGAAAATGTCTTTCTCATTATATAAAAAGTGTTTAGAAAATTTTTTCTTATGTAAAAAGGTAAATTTATTATTATGTTACTAGAATATATAATGAAAGCTTGTAACTTTATATAAAATAGTATAAAATAATAGAAATAGAGTTTAATATAAAAAACTAGGAGGATAATATGGAAATTGGATTTTATGCAGGAAGTTTTGATCCATTCACAAATGGACACTTACATGTAGTAACAAAATCAGCACAGTTATTTGATAAAGTTGTAATAGGAATAGGGGTTCATCCAGATAAAAAAAGAAGATATGATAAAGAGCTTATGAAAACAGTGATTGAAAAAATTCTTGTTAATCGAAATCTTACAAATGTATCTGTTATCTGTTATGATAATCTTTCTGTTGATGCTGCACTAGCTCATAATGCAACACTTCTAGTAAGAGGGGTTAGAAATGGTATGGATTATCAATATGAAGAAAATATGGCATCTATTAATGAAGAAATCTCAGGCTTAGATACAATTTATATCCGAGCTGGAAATTTAGGAAATATTAGTTCTAGTATGGTTATGGAATTATTAGAAAACGGAAAAGATGTGTCAAAATATTTACCAGAAGAAGTTATGAAAATTATAAAATAAAAAAATACAGGTATAAGAAAAATCTTATATCTGTATTTTTTTATTTTATTACATCGTTATATATTATTTTAACAAAAGAATCCATACTTTCCTTTGCATAGTTATTATTAAAAATATAATCAAATGATAATGTAGAATAATCTAAAGTAGCAGATTCTCTCTTTTCAAGATATTCTTCGGAAATATGGTCTCTTTCCAATATTCTTTTTTTTCTAATATCATCATCAGAAGTAACCAATATTTTGGTATCACACATATCCCAATATTTTACAATAGGAAGTAAAGCCCAATCAAAAACAAAGTATTGTTGCTTTTGCAACAAAATTTCATCTAATTCTTGTTCCATATATTCCCATGTGATATCTGTTAATATCTGCATTTTATCTGTGTCACTAAATACAATATTACCCAGTTTTTTTCTATTGATAATTCCAGTTTCGTCTAAGATGATATCTCCAAATGTATTACAAAGCTTTTTTGAAATAACAGGATCTGAAGTTGCTTGATGTCCAATCTTATCAATATCTACATATAGTCCATTTAATTTTTTAGCCAAAGACAGTGCAATTGTAGATTTTCCAGTTCCTGTTTTTCCAGTAATGCAAATTAATTTCATAAAAAAATCCTCCTTAAATCTTTGGGAAAATTATATCATTTAAAATAGGATAATGCAATCAATAAGAAAAGTACAAAGAATTAGCAAATTTTCGCTAAAAACCTTGTAAAAAGTTAAAAAATATAGTATCATAGAAGGGTAGAAATTGAAAGGAGAAAATCGATGGAAAAAAGTTTTAGTGAAAGCTATAAAGAAGCAGGTGTAGATGTTACAGCAGGATATAAAGCAGTAGAACTAATGAAGAAAAGTGTGCAAGAAACATATACAAAAGGAGTTATGTCAGACCTTGGAGGATTTGGGGGTCTTTTTAAGTTAGATATAAATGAAATGAAGGAGCCTATTTTAGTGTCAGGAACAGATGGTGTGGGAACGAAACTAAAATTGGCTTTTTTGCTTGATAAACATGATACCATAGGACAAGATTGTGTGGCAATGTGTGTAAATGATATTGTTTGCTGTGGTGCAAAACCATTATTCTTTTTAGACTACATATCATTATGGAAAAATATTCCTGAAATGGTAGCAAGTATTGTAAAAGGTGTAGCAGATGGATGTAAATTGGCTGGTTGTGCATTAGTTGGTGGAGAAACAGCAGAAATGCCAGGACTATATTCTGATAATGAATATGATTTAGCAGGATTTAGTGTAGGTGTTGTAGATAAAGAAAAAATGATTAATCCTGACAATATCCAAGAAGGAGATGTAGTGATTGGTCTTACATCTTCAGGTGTTCATTCAAATGGATTTTCTTTAGTTAGAAAAATATTTAATGTCAATGAAGAAAATTTAAGAGAATATAGAGAAGAATTAGGAATGACATTAGGAGAAGCATTATTGACACCAACTAAAATCTATGTAAAACCAGTTTTAAAATTAATAAATGAAGTAACAGTAAAAGGAATTTCTCATATAACTGGTGGTGGATTCTATGAGAATATGCCAAGAATGTTAAATGACAATGTTTCATTAGAAATCCAAAAAGATGCATACCCAGTACCAGAAATCTTTAAATTAATACAAAAAGAAGGAAATATCCCAGAAAGAGATATGTATAATACCTTTAACATGGGAATTGGAATGGCAATCATTGTTCCAGAAAGCGATAAAGAAAAAGCATTAAAAATATTAGAACAAGAAGGTGAAAAAGCTTATATTATTGGAAAAGTGGTTAAAGGAAATAAGGAAATAAAAGTGATTTAAAATTATATAGGCAGTTATTGCCAAATGATAGCTGCCTATTTTCAAGTTTATGTTTATAAATATAATAAATCATTACCAAAATAAAGGAGGAATTATTAAATGGTAAGAAGAATTTATGTTCAAAAAAAACCAGGATTTGATGTAGAAGCAAAAGGAATCCTAGAGGATTTAAAAGAAAACTTACAGATAAAAGGACTAGAGCAAGTGGTTATTCTAAACAGATATGATGTATCTGGAGTGGATGAAGAAAGTTACAACAAAGCAAAAACAACTGTATTTTCGGAGCCACAAGTAGATGACTATTTTGATGAAAACTATACATTTGATAAAAATGATAAAGTATTTGCAGTAGAATTTTTACCAGGACAATTTGACCAAAGAGCAAATTCTTTAGAAGAATGTTTACAAATCATTAGTGGTGGGGAAAGACCAACTTGTAAATCTGCAAAAGTATATATATTAAATGGAAATGTTTCTGATGAAGAATTAAAAACGATTAAGAATTATTTAATCAACTCAGTAGATGCTAGAGAAGCAAGTTTAGAAAAACCAGAGACATTAGAAGATAAATTGCTTGAACCAGAAGATGTACAAGTTGTAGATGGATTTATTCATATGACAGATGATGATACAGAAAAATTCTATGAAAAATATGGTTTTGCAATGGATATTGCAGATTTAAAATTCTGTCAAGAATATTTTAGAGATACAGAAAAAAGAGATCCGACAATGACAGAAATGAAAATGATTGATACATATTGGTCAGACCATTGTAGACATACAACTTTTCTTACTAGATTAGAAGAAATTGACATTGAATGGGATTTATTAAAAGACATATATGGAAAATATATAGAATCTAGAAAATTTGTATATCAAGATAGAAAAAAAGATATTTCTTTAATGGATGTTGCAACTATTGTTGCAAAAGAATTAAAGAAAAGAGGTGTCTTAAAAAATCTTGATGAATCAGAAGAAATCAATGCTTGTAGTATTAAAGCTAATATCATGGTAGATGGAAAAGAAGAAGAATATTTAATCATGTTCAAAAATGAGACACATAACCACCCAACTGAAATTGAACCATTTGGTGGAGCAGCTACTTGTTTAGGAGGAGCGATTCGTGACCCATTATCAGGACGTGTGTATGTATATCAAGCAATGCGTGTAACAGGTTGTGGAGATCCAAGACAAACGATTGAAGAAACATTACCACATAAATTACCACAAAGAAAATTGACAAATGAAGCTGCAAGAGGTTACAGCTCTTATGGAAATCAAATTGGTTTAGCAACTGGACAAGTTGCCGAAATCTATCATCCAGGATATGTAGCAAAACGTATGGAAATTGGAGCATTAGTGGGTGCAGCACCATCTAAAAATGTTATTAGATTAAGACCAGAGCCAGGAGATAAAGTCATTCTACTTGGTGGAAGAACTGGTAGAGATGGTTGTGGAGGTGCAACAGGTTCATCTAAAGCACATAATAGTGAATCTTTAACAAGCTGTGGTGCAGAAGTACAAAAAGGAAATGCACCAGAAGAAAGAAAAATTCAAAGATTATTTAGAGATCCAGAAGTAACAAAATTAATTAAACGTTGTAATGACTTTGGTGCTGGTGGTGTATCAGTCGCTATTGGAGAATTAGCAGATGGATTAGAAATAAACTTGGATAAAGTGCCTAAAAAATATGAAGGATTAGATGGTACAGAACTTGCCATTTCAGAATCACAAGAAAGAATGGCAGTGGTTGTTGCTGATAAAGATGTAGAAAATTTCATTAAATTAGCTGAAAAAGAAAATATTGAAGCAACAGTTGTTGCAAAAGTTGTAGAAGAACCAAGAGTAAAAATGTATTGGAGAAATAAAGTCATTGTTGACCTTTCAAGAGAATTCTTAAATACAAATGGTGATGTAAAAAATGCCAATGCAAAAATTACAAAACCGTTAGATGCAGAAAACTATTTTGCAACAAAACCAGTAAATGACATAGAAAAAACATGGAAAGAAACCATTACAGATTTAAATTGTTGTTCACAAAGAGGATTAGTAGAAAGATTTGATAGTACAATCGGAGCAAATACTGTTATTATGCCATTTGGTGGAAAATATCAATTAACACCAGCAGAAGGAATGGTAGCAAGAATCCCAACATTAGAAGGATATACAGATGCAGGAACCATCATGACATATGGATATAACCCATATATTGCAAGTTGGAGTCCATTCCATGGAGCTGTATATGCAATTGTAGAATCAGTTGCAAAATATGTAGCACTTGGTGGAGATTACAAAAAAGCATATTTAACATTACAAGAGTACTTTGAAAAATTAAGAAATGAGCCAGAAAGATGGGGAAAACCATTAGCAGCACTACTTGGAGCATACTATGTACAAGAACAATTACAAATAGCAGCAATTGGTGGAAAAGATAGTATGTCAGGTTCATATAATGAGTTAGATGTACCACCAACATTAGTATCTTTCTGTATTGGTGATGTAGATACAACAAAAGTAGTTTCAAATGAATTCAAGAAAGCAGATTCAAAAGTATATGTATTAAAAACAAAAATGGGAAAAGAAAATATCATTGATTTTGATGATCTAAAAGAAAACTTTGAATTGGTACATAAATTAATTAATGACGGAAAAGTATTATCAGCAAGCACAATTAAAAATGGTGGAATTGCAGATGTGATTACAAAGAGTTGTATTGGAAATAAGATTGGATTTAAGTTTAATAATACAGATGATTTATTTACACCACTATATGGTTCATTTGTTTTAGAAACATCAGAAGATATAGATAATGCAAAATTAGAATTATTAGGAACAACAACAAGTGAGAAAACAATTGTGGTAAATGAAAATGTTGTATTAGACTTAGAGGAATTAATCAAACTTTGGGAAGAACCATTAGAAAAAGTATTCCCAACAAGAGTAGAACAAAAAGGTGAAGCAAGAAATATCTTAAGTCAAAAAACACCTACAATTACAAGAAAATTACCAATTACAAGACCTCATGTCTTTATACCAGTATTCCCAGGAACAAACTGTGAATATGATTCAGCAAAAGCATTTGAAGATGCAGGTGCAAGAGTTAGTACAGTGGTATTTAAAAACTTAAAACCACAAGATATACAAGATTCTATTGAGTTATTTGCAAAAGAAATCGAAAAAGCACAAATCATCATGTTCCCAGGAGGATTCAGTGCCGGAGATGAACCAGATGGTTCAGGAAAATTCATTAGTAGTATCTTTAGAAATCCAAAACTAAAAGATTTAATCCATAAACATCTATATGAAAAAGATGGATTAATGTTAGGAATTTGTAATGGATTCCAAGCATTAGTAAAATTAGGATTATTACCATATGGAGAAATTAGAGAAATGGATGACACAATGCCAACTTTAACATTTAATACCATTTCAAGACACCAATCAAAAATGGTAAATACAAAAGTCGTATCAAAAATGTCACCATGGTTTAGTGAAGTAGAACTAGGAGAAGAATTTACAGTTCCAATTTCACATGGAGAAGGTAGATTTATTGTTTCAAAAGAATTAGAAGAAGAACTAATTGCTAATGGACAAATTGCTACACAATATGTTGATTTTAATGGAAATGCAACATATGACATTGACTTTAACCCAAATGGTTCAGTGGATAGCATTGAAGGTATTACTAGTCCAGATGGTAGAATCTTAGGAAAGATGGGACATTCAGAAAGATGTTATAGAGATATTTTGAAAAATATGCCAGGTAAGAAAGATCAAAAGATTTTTGAAGCAGGAGTTAACTATTATAGATAAGAATTTGAGAACGATGATGATTTGGGGACGGAGAAAAAATCATCATTGTTACAAATTAATATATATGGCTATAGTATTAAAGAATGATTCATGATGATTTTTTCTCCGTCCCCAAATCATCATCGTTCTCAATTGGAAAAAGAAAGGATTGAAAAAATGGAAAACAATAATATATATAAAACACCACTTTCTGGTAGATATGCAAGTCCAGAAATGAATAGAATATGGTCAAATAATGAAAAATATTCAACATGGAGAAAATTATGGGTAGCATTAGCAGAAACAGAAAAAGAATTAGGAATTGATATAACAGACGAACAAATTGAAGAAATGAAGAAAAATGTAGATAATATTGATTATGATATTGTTGCCAAAAGAGAAAAAGAATGTAGACATGATGTTATGGCACATGTATATGAATTTGGATTAAAATGTCCAAAGGCAAAACCAATTATCCATTTAGGAGCAACTTCATGTTATGTAACAGATAACACAGATGTTATTTTAATGTCTAAAGCATTAAAACTAATCAAAGAAAAATTAATTATTGTTATCAAAAACTTAAAAGCATTTGCTTTAGAAAATAAAGATGTAACTTGTTTAGGATATACCCATTTCCAACCAGCACAATTAACAACTGTTGGAAAAAGAGCAACTTTATGGATGCAAGACTTATTAGAAGATTTAGAAGAATTAGAATTTGTTGAAAGCCATATGAAATTATTAGGTTGTAAAGGAACAACAGGAACACAAGAAAGTTTTATGAAATTATTTAAAGATGAAGATAAAGTAAAACAAATTGATGGGAAAATTGCTGAGAAAATGGGATTTGAAAAGGTATATAATGTATCAGGACAAACTTATACAAGAAAATTAGATTCAAGAGTTTTAAACTTATTAGCAGAAATTGCACAAAGCTGTTCTAAATTTGCAAATGATATGCGTTTATTACAACATGAAAAAGAATTAGAAGAA
>CALXAE010000034.1 GCA_944386205.1 uncultured Clostridia bacterium | reverse complement strand
CCACAATTCTATTTCAGAACAACAGACGTTACAGGTGTTATCGAATTACCTGCTGGAACAGAAATGGTTATGCCAGGTGATAACGTATCAATGACAATTGAATTAATCACACCTATCGCTATCGAAAAAGGATTAAGATTCGCTATTCGTGAAGGTGGTAGAACAGTTGGTTCAGGAGTTGTTGCTGATATATTAGCATAATTAAGAAATATAATAGAAAGATTACTAGAAATGTTTTTTAGTAATCTTTTTTATTTAATAAGAAAAATTGTTTTCCCTATTAAACAAAAAACAACGTGGCACAGCAAATGGCACCACCTGTAAGTGGAGCTTATATCCTTAAGTATTATATTTATTTAACAAAAATACTTGCTTTTTTCAAAAAACAATAATAAAATATTAATGTTAAAGATATAATTTAATAAGTACGATTTGGAGGAAATAAAAGTGAAAATCATATTAGATGCAATGGGCGGAGATAACGCACCAGATGCCAATATAAAAGGAGCAGTAAATGCAATTAATAAAGTAAAAGCAGAAGTTATTTTAGTAGGAAAAGAAGAAGTCATCAGAAGCAAGATAAAAGAATTTTATGGAAAAGAAATGGAAGAAATATCTGATAGATTAAAAATAAGAAATGCAACTGAAACGATAGAAATGTGTGATACACCAACAGTTGCTATCAAACATAAAAAAGATTCATCTATGGTAGTAGGATTTAAAATGCTAAAAGAAGATGAGGGAGATGTATTTATTTCAGCTGGAAATTCAGGAGCCTTACTTACAGGTGCAACACTATTAGTTGGAAGAATTAAAGGAATTGATAGACCAGCATTAGCAGGAATATTGCCAGCCTATAAAAGCCAGTTATTATTAATAGACGCAGGCTCTAATACAAACTGTAAGCCAATCAATTTATTACAATTTGCACAAATGTCTAGTATCTATTTAAGAAACACATTTGGAATTAAAAATCCAGCAATTGGATTATTAAATATTGGAACAGAAGAAACAAAAGGAAATGATTTGGCAAAAGAAAGTTATAATCTATTAAAAGAAAAAGCGGAAGAATTAAATATTAATTTTGTAGGAAATGTAGAAGGAAGAGATGCTTTTTCTGGAAAGATAGATGCCATTGTAACAGATGGTTTTACAGGAAATGTATTTTTAAAAACAACAGAAGGGTTAGGAAAATTTGTAAAACGAACTTTAACAGAAAGCTTAACTAAAAATTTATTGACAAAAATCCTATCAGTTCCAGCACTTCCAGCAATAAAAAGATTTAGCAAGACTATGGATTATAAATCTTATGGAGGAGCATTGTTTTTAGGTGTAAAAAAACCAGTTGTAAAAGCACATGGAAGTAGTGATGCATTATTATTTGAATATACGATTATTCAGGCAGAGAAATTCGTGGAAAATAAAGCGGTGGATAAAATGATAGAAGAATTTCAATGATGTCCAATTGGGGACGTTTCCTTTTGAGACATTTTTATGTAAAGTTTGTTGTGTTTAAAAATATAAATATAAAAGTAAAGTTTCTATTATTTTTATTAATAAATAGAACTTTACATAAAAATGTCTCAAAAGGAAACGTCCCCAATTGGACACTGACTCAATCGTATAAAAAGAAAAATATTTATCAAATGTACTTGACAAATATACAAACATATAATATAAATGAGGATATAAGAGCAAAATATCAAAAAGATAAATGATTTGCAAACTTGAGAGGAGGTGAACTCGGGAAATGAGTTCAGAAGAAGTTTTAGAGAAAGTAAAAGGAATTATCGTAGAGCAATTAGGTGTTGCTGAAAATGCAGTTACAATGGAAGCATCTTTTATAGATGATTTAGGAGCTGATTCATTAGATATAGTTGAATTAGTAATGGCATTAGAAGAAGAATTTGATATAGAAATTCCAGATAGCGATGCAGAAAAAGTTGTAACAGTAGGAGATGTAGTTGAATACATAAAAGAAAATGTAAAATAGAGAAAATTGAATTTCTCTATTTTTTTTGATTTAACTAAGAATTTTAACTTTGAAGAATTGTATTAAAAATCTCAGAAAAGTTTTTATAAAAATATGTTAAATAGTCTAATATATTTTTTTGCTCAATTTTATTATTAACAAAAATGTTACCAGAATACACAATATTACCATCTAATTCTAAAGTTATTGTACCAATAGATGTTCCTTTTTCAACAGGCGCATGTAGAACAGGATCATAGTTTATATATACCTGAAATTTCTTCACTAAATCTTCTCTTACTGGAATAGAAGAATATGGTAAATTTTCATATGTGATATCTAAATAGTTTGAAATACCTTTAGTAATTGTGAAAGTCTGACCGAATTCTTCTTTCCAAGTTTTAAAATATTCAGCAACAATATCTTGAATATTGACATATTTAAAATGGCTAAATGAATACTCGATTAATTTAATACTATCAGTTGTTCTATATTTTTTTGTATCAGCACCTAATACAACACATATGATATCCATATCGCCTCTTTTACAACAAGTTACTAGACATCTATTAGCTCCATTTGTAAATCCAGTTTTTATACCATATACGCCATTTAAAACACCTAATAATTCATTTGTGTTTGTGAGTGTTCTAGGATAACCATTAATAGTTATTGTATAGTTTTTTGTTCCTACAATTTTAGCAAAAATCTCATTGTTCATAGCATAATTTGAAAGAATAGCCAACTCATAAGCTGTTGTATAATGTTCATCTTCATCTAAGCCATGAGGGGTAACAAAATGGGTGTTAGATAATCCTAATTCTAAAGCCTTTTTATTCATTAATTCTGCAAAGTTAGTAATAGAACCTGCGACATGCTCTGCTAAGCTAACTGCTGCATCATTTCCAGAACGCATCATTAAGCCATATAACAAATCATATACAGTAATTTTATCACCCGTTTTTAATCCTAATCTGGAACCTCCTGTACTAGCAGCTTTTTTAGAAATTTCAACAGTATCAGATAAATCACAGTTTTCGATTATAACTAATGCAGTCATAATTTTTGTTGTAGATGCCATTTTTTTCTTTTGATTTTCATTTTTTCCTACTAAAATGGTATTGGATTTTCTGTCAATTACTACATATGCCCTAGAATTAATAGTGGGCATTTCTAATGTGTCAGAATTTGTTTCAATACTTTCTATATCTCCTAAAATCTCGGAAATATCGAAAACATCTTCTGCAGGGGAAAGATCATCGGCTAAGACAGAAGATGTAATTGATAACAAAAGAAGAAATGGTAAAAATATTTTATAAATAAAAGAAAAGAATTTCATAAACATAACCTCTAAATAATGATATGAAAACATATATAAAAATATAACTAAAATACATGTGAAGGAAAAATGCTACGGATATAAAGAAAATCGAGGTAAATTAACATAAATGCTTGAATTTATAACGAAAATGTAATATAATTGTAATGGATGTGCGAAGTTTTAAGCAAAAGCTGAAAAAACTGTATCCCTAAGGGAATACAGAGTGCTTATTTATATAGTAGAAAATATGAAAAAAATGTTATTGACTAAATAAAAAAAAACGATAAAATATAAGTAAATGTTATGATATAAGGAGAGAAAGTTATGGGTTTCAAGAAATTTACAAAAAGCTTAATGTTGATAGTATTTATTGCGTGTTTAGTCACTATACCTAATTTTGCAAATGCAGCAGAAATAACCCCACCATTATACTTTGGAATTAATGAAATGAGGGGAGATTTAGGATATGCAATAGGAAATCCAAACACAAATGAAACAGAAGGTAATGCAAGTGCTGCTAAGATATGGAATATTTTGCAATATAGTGATGCTAATGGAAATGGACCAACAAATGCAAATGTATATTGCGTAAAAGCAGGGGTAGGATTTACAGAAGGAGCAGGAACTAAAGAAATACAAGAATATAATCTTCAATTTGACATGTATACAGAAAGATCTGCCATAGCAGCAGTAGATGCCGATTCAAGTAGTGTATTAAATGGGTTAGTAAATGGAGGACATTATAACGAATTACTAGCAGTGGCAAATCTAATATACATACCAGGAGAATCAACAGAACAAGAAAGAGAGCAATTACTAAGTGATTCAGGAGTATTAAATATACAAAGAGAGTATGAAGGATTAGGAGATGAAAATTATAACATAACAGATGAAGAAATAGAAGCAGTACAACAAGCAGCAATGTGGTATTTCACAAATTATGGAGAAGAAAATAATAAATATGACAAAACAGATGATACAGGATGGTTATACTATACAGAGGATGGAACAAACTACAGTAACTTAACAAGTTATGGATCAGAAGAATATCCATCATATGGAGAAGCAAGACAGTTACAGGCAGAAGCATTATATAGTTACTTAATAGAAGAAGCTCAAGAACAAGCAGTAAATTATGTAAAAAATAGTGAAAACACAACTTATAGACATAAGTTAACATTATATACTTCATCAACAGATCATACATCACAACCATTAATGGAAGTAGAAAAAAATACATTGGAATTTGATTTAAGCTTAAGAAAATACATAACAGAAGTAAATGGAGTAGCAGTAGAAAATAGTAGAATACCAAATATAGATACAAGTACATTAGAAAGTGAAACAACAGCAAGTTATGCACACAGAAAAGATCCAGTAGAAGTGGAAATTGGAGATACAGTAACATATCAAATAACAATATACAATGAAGGAGAAGTAGCAGGAAGAGCAACAGAAATTATAGATCAATTACCAACAGGTTTAAGATATGTTGCCAATAATAGTTCAGAAAACTTTGATATAGTATATGATGAAGAAACAAATAGAATTACACTAACAAGAAAAAATGACAATAATCTAGTTGCTTATGATGGAGGAGAAACATTAGCGTCAGAGACAATAGAAATAGAATGTACAGTAGAAGCAGGAGAAAATGATACAGTATTAACAAATGTAGCATGGATATCAAATGCGATAGATGAATATGGAAATGTAATAGATCAAGTAGGAGAAGATAGAGACTCAGAACCAGGAACAAAACCAAATGTAAACAAAGACAATATGGAAGATTATAAAGGAAATACAGATAATCAGGATGATTTAACAGATCCAAACTATTTTTATGAAGGTGAACAAGATGATGATGACTTTGAGAAATTAATTGTTAAAAGTAGTGATATATTTGATTTAAAACTAATTAAAAGAATTACAGAAATAAATGGAGAAGAAGTACCGGAAAGATTATTAGGTGTAGATATTACTAATTTAGCAAATGGTACTGCAACAACAGCTGATTATCAAATGAATAAAGCACCAATATCAGTTAGCACAGGAGATTTAATTACATATACATTTAGAATTTATAATGAAGGAAATATTGATGGTTATGTAGAAGAAATTACAGAAGATATACCAGAAGGCTTAGAATTTTTAGGAGCAGATATAGATGCAAACATGAATCCTATAACAGATGAAGAAGAATTAGAAGCCGTAGAATTCAATACATCAATGGGATGGACATATGTAGAAGGTGATTCTACAAAAATTTCGACAGATTATCTAGGAAGAGGAAAAGGAGAAGAAATAACAACACCAGGAGCAAACTTAATAAAAGCTTTCGACAGTAATAGTGCTTATTCTGACACAGAAACCAACAAAAATCCAGACTATAAAGAAATATCAGTTATCTTTAAAGTAACAGCAGAAAATCCAGATGTAGGAATTATTAGAAATGAAGCAGCAATAACAGAAGATGCTAATAGTAATGGAGATCCAGTAGATGATAGGGATTCTAGCACCGACAATTGGGTAAAATATGAAGATGATGAAGATTATGACAATGTAATATTACAAGAATTTGATTTAGCATTAAGAAAATTCATCACAAAAGTAGATGAAGAAGATATAACAACAAGAATTCCAGAAGTTAGTTATGATAGAGAAGAAGATCAAATAACTTATGAACATACAAAAGAACCAGTAGAGGTCGCAACAGGAAATATTGTAGAATATACAATCAGAGTTTACAACGAAGGTGATATGGCAGGATATGCAAATTCAGTTTCAGATGATATTCCAGATGGATTAAGATATTTACCTGAAAATGAAACAAATATCGAATATAGATGGGTAATGTATGACGAAGAAGGAAATGTAACAGATAATGTAGAAGAAGCAGTAGAAATCAGAACAGATTATCTATCAAAAGAACAAGGAGAAGAACGACTAGCTGAAGGAGAAACAGCAAATAATCCAAATCTATTAGAAGCTTTTAATCCAAATGAAGAAATTGGAGAAGGAAATCCAGATTATAGAGATATCAAAGTAGCATTTGAGGTAGTAGAACCAAATACATCAGATAAAATTATCATAAATTCAGCCCAAATTTCAGATGATAGTGACGAAAATGGAAATCCAGTAGAAGATATAGACTCAATACCAGATGAATGGAATGACGGAGAAGATGACCAAGATAGAGAATATATCAAATTAACATATTTTGATTTATCTTTAAGAAAATGGGTAACAGAAGCAATAGTAATAGAAAATGGAGAAGAAACAATTACACAAACAGGGCATACAGCAGAAATGGACCCAGAACCAGTGGTAAAAGTAGAATTATACAGAAAGAACTTAAATGATGTAACAGTAAAATTCAGATATTCAGTAAGAATAACAAATGAAGGAGATATCGCAGGATATGCAACAGAGATAACAGACTATGTACCAGCAGGATTAAGATTTATAGCAGAAGACAATTCAGGTTGGACAGATGAAGGAAATAATGTAATATCAACAAGACTACTAGAAAATACATTATTACAACCAGGAGAATCAGCAGAGGTAGAAGTAGTGCTAACATGGATCAATGGAGAAGACAACATGGGAGAAATGACAAATACAGCAGAAATCTCAGAAGATTACAATGATAAAAATGTACCAGATAGAGACTCAACACCAGATAACCAAATACCAGGGGAAGATGATATAGATGATGCACCAGTATTGTTATCAATAGAAACAGGTCGACAAAGAATTTATTTTGCATTAGGACTAACTGTATTAGGAACATTAGCAGGTGGATTAGTACTTATCAAGAAATTTGTATTGTAACAAATATAAGATGAAGGAGTAGTAAAGATGAAGAATAAAAAAATAATAGTAGGTATCCTATTTGTAATCCTTTTAATACTAAATGCATATACAAGTACAGTAAAATCAGCAGATATAAACCCACCATTATACTTTGGAATAAACGAAATGAGAGGCAAATTAGGATATGCAATTGGAAATCCAAATACAAATGAAACAGAGGGAAATGCAAATGCAGCTAAAATATGGAATATTTTGCAATATAGTAATGCTAATGGTGACGGACCAACAGAAGCAAATGTATATTGTGTAAAAGCAGGAGTAGGATTTACAGAAGGAGCAGGAACTAAGGAAATACAAGAATATAATCTTCAATTTGATATGTATACAGAAAGAACTGCCATAGCAGCGGTAGATGCAGATTCAAGTGGTGTACTAAATGGGTTAGTAAATGGAGGACATTATAACGAATTATTAGCAGTAGCAAATCTAATATACATACCAGGAGAATCAACCGAACAAGAAAGAGAGCAATTACTAAGTGATTCAGGAGTATTAAATATACAAAGAGAATATGAAGGCTTAGGAGATGAAAATTACAACATAACAGATGAAGAAATAGAAGCAGTACAACAAGCAGCAATGTGGTATTTCACAAATTATGGAGAAGAAAATAATAAATATGACAAAACAGATGATACAGGCTGGTTATACTATACAGATAATGCAATAAACTATAGTAATTTAACAAGTTATGGATCAGAAAAATATCCATCATATGGAGAAGCAAGACAGCTACAGGCAGAAGCATTATATAATTACTTAATAGAAGAAGCACAAGAACAAGCAGTAAATTATGTAGAAAATAGTGGAAACACAAATTATAGACATAAATTAACATTATATACATCATCAACAGATCATACATCACAACCATTAATGGATGTAGAAAAAAATCCAATAGAGGGAGACTACCAATTACAATTACAAAAAGTTGATGAAGAAGGAAACTTAATTACTTCATCAGGAGCAGGATTTAGTTGGACATTACCAGGACAAAGTGAACAAACAGGAACAACAAGTAATGGTGTGTTAAACTTAGGAACTGTTGAAATAACAGACCCAAGTACAACAGATACTATTATAATTACAGAAACATCTGCACCAACAGGATACAATCCATTAATTGGAAATATAACGGTATCTGTTACAAAAAAAATAGAAAATAACACATATGTACCTGATCAAATAAGTGTTACAGGAGAAGGTTCAGAAAATGTACAAGTAAATCTAAATGGAAATATCATTACAATTACTGTAAAAAATGAACCAATAGAAGGAAACTACCAAGTACAATTACAAAAAGTAGATGAAGAAGGAAACTTAATTACTTCATCAGGAGCAGGATTTAGATGGACATTACCAGGACAAGGAGAACAAACAGGAACAACAAGTAATGGTGTGTTAAATCTGGGAACAGTTGAAATTACAGATCCAAATACAACAGATACAATTCAAATTACAGAGACATCAGCACCAGCTGGATATAACCCATTAATTGGAAGTTTGACAGTACAAGTAACTAAAGGAGAAAGTAATGGAACATATGTAGCAACAGGAGCACAAATTACAGCAGGAGAAGTAGAAGGAGCAGAGGTAACTTTAGAAGGAAATGTAATAACAATCAAAGTACCAAATGTGCCAATAGAAGGAAACTACCAAGTACAATTACAAAAAGTAGATGAAGAAGGAAACTTAATTACTTCATCAGGAGCAGGATTTAGATGGACATTACCAGGACAAGGAGAACAAACAGGAACAACAAGTAATGGTGTGTTAAATCTGGGAACAGTTGAAATTACAGATCCAAATACAACAGATACAATTCAAATTACAGAGACATCAGCACCAGCTGGATATAACCCATTAATTGGAAGTTTGACAGTACAAGTAACTAAAGGAGAAAGTAATGGAACATATGTAGCAACAGGAGCACAAATTACAGCAGGAGAAGTAGAAGGAGCAGAGGTAACTTTAGAAGGAAATGTAATAACAATCAAAGTACCAAATGTGCCAATAGAAGGAAACTACCAAGTACAATTACAAAAAGTAGATGAAGAAGGAAACTTAATTACTTCATCAGGAGCAGGATTTAGATGGACATTACCAGGACAAGGAGAACAAACAGGAACAACAAATAATGGTGTGCTAACTTTAGGAACAGTACAAATTACTGATATAACTACGACAGATACTATTCCTATTACAGAAACAAGTGCACCAGCTGGATATAGTCCACTAATTGAAAGCATAACTATAAATGTAACTAAAAAATTAGAAAATGGAGCATATGTAATTAATGAGGTAAGTCTTACAGAAGAAAACGAAAATGTATTAGTAGAAACAAATACAGAGGGAACAGTAATTACAATAACAGTAAAAAATGAAAAACAATTATTTGATTTATCTTTAAGAAAATTTATCAGCCAAGTAGATGAAACAGAATATAATAGAGCGCCAGTAGTAGATACATCAGGTTTGCAACAAGGAACAACAGCTATTTATAATCATTCAAAAGAGCCAGTCTTAATTGGAAGAGACAGTGTAGTCATTTATACAATTAGAGTATATAATGAAGGTGAAGTAGACGGATATGCAGAGACAATCACAGATCATCTACCAGAAGAACTAGAATTTTTACCAGAACATGAAATAAATATACAATATGAGTGGGAAGTATCAGAAGATGGAAGAACAGTTACAACAAACTACTTATCAAGAGAAAATGAAACAGCAGATAGACAAAATATCATTCATGCATATGATGGTGGAGAAACTTTAGATTATAAAGATGTACAAATTGCATGTAAAGTAAAAGAAGGAGCAGAAGCTAACAAAAAATTAACAAACTTAGCAGAAATCACAGAAGACTATAATGAAGATAATATACCAGATAGAGATTCTAACACAGACAATGTAGAACTACCAAGCGATGAAGAATTACCTGGATACAAAGATGATGAAATTGATCAAGATTATGTACCAGGACAAGAAGATGATGATGACTTTGAAAAAGTAATTGTTCAAGACTTTGACTTATCTTTAAGAAAATTCATCAGTCAAGTAGATGAAACAGAATATGATAGAGCACCAGTAGTAGATACATCAGCATTACAACAAGGAACAACAGCAATATATAATCATACAAAAGAGCCAGTGTTAGTACAAAGAAATAGTGTAGTTATCTATACAATCAGAGTATATAATGAAGGTTATGTAGATGGATATGCAGAAATCATAACAGATCATTTACCAGAAGAATTAGAATATTTACCAGAACATGAAGTAAACATTCAATATGAATGGCAAGTGTCAGAAGATGGAAGAACAGTTACAACAGATTATCTATCAAGAGAAAATGAAACAGAAGATAGACAAAACTTGCTACATGCATATGATGGTGGAGAGAATTTAGATTATAAAGATATCCAAATTGCATGTAGAGTAAAAGAAGAGGCAGAATCAAATATCAGATTAACCAACTTAGCAGAAATTACAGAAGATGATAATGATTATGGTTATGAAGATAAAGACTCAACTCCAGATAACATGGAAATACCAGATGATGAGAACTTACCAGGATATAAAGATGATGAAATCGAGCAAGATTATGTACCAGGACAAGAAGATGATGATGACTTTGAAAAAGTAATTGTTCAAGACTTTGACTTATCTTTAAGAAAATTCATTACAAAAGTAGATGAAGAAGATGTAACCACAAGAATACCAGAAGTAAGCTATGATAGAGAGCAAGACCAAATTACATATAATCATACAAAAGAACCTGTAGAAGTGGTTACAGGAAATATTGTAGAATATACAATCAGAGTTTACAACGAGGGGGATATAGCAGGATATGCAGAAGAAGTAGCAGATGATATTCCAGATGGATTAAGATACTTACCAGAAAATGAAACAAATATCGAATATAGATGGGTAATGTATGACGAAGAAGGAAATGTAACAGAAAATAGCGAAGAAGCAGTAGAAATTAGAACAGATTACTTATCAAAAGAGCAAGAACAAACAGAAGGAGAAAATCTATTACAAGCATTTAATCCAGATGAAGAAATCGGAGAAGGAAATCCAGATTATAGAGATATCAAAGTAGCATTTGAAGTAGTAGAGCCAAATACATCAGATAGAATCATTGTAAACTCAGCACAAATCACAGAAGATAGTGATGAAAATGGAGATCCCGTAGAAGATATAGACTCAATACCAGATGAATGGAATGATGGAGAAGATGACCAAGATAGAGAATATATCAAGTTAACATACTTCGATTTATCATTAAGAAAATGGGTAACAGAAGCAATAGTAATAGAAAATGGACAACAGACAGTAACTCAAACAGGACATACAGCAGAAATGGACCCAGAGCCAGTGGTAAAGGTAGAATTATATAGAAAGAATATAAATGATGTAACAGTAAAATTCAGATATTCAATAAGAATAACAAACGAAGGAGACATCGCAGGATATGCAACAGAAATAACAGACTATGTACCAGAAGGACTAAGATTTATAGCAGAAGACAACCCAGGATGGACAGATGAAGGAAACAATGTAATTTCAACAAGATTATTAGAAAATACATTATTACAACCAGGAGAATCAGCAGAGGTAGAAGTAGTGTTAACATGGATCAATGGAGAAGATAACATGGGAGAAATGACAAATATAGCAGAAATCTCAGAAGATTACAATGATAAAGGTGTACCAGATAGAGATTCAACACCAGACAATCAAGTACAAGGAGAAGATGATATAGATGATGCACCAGTGTTGTTATCAATCGAAACAGGACAAGAAAGAATCTACTTTGTATTAGGATTTACAGTCCTTGGAACATTAGCAGGTGGATTAGTCTTAATTAAGAAATTTGTTATATAAGAATTAATGTAAAATAGCACAATTCACATCAACAATTACTTAAACCTAGAACCAGTATATATACTGATTCTAGGTTATTTTACATTATAGGAAATTGCATTTCCTATAATGCAAAAAAAAAATTGCACAGAAAAATTGTTTCACAATTTTTCGCGCAACAAATCTTATACGCTTCTTGCTAGACCTTAAATTAATGTAATCAATGTTAAAAAATAGAGAAAAGGTCTAGCGAAGCTAGATTTGTTCAAAACCTTAAATTTTATTTTTTTAATTTTCTTTACAATTAAAATAGGGTATGGTATAATTTTCCATGAAATAGACTAAAGAGGTGATAGATATGAATCAAATCTTAGCAACTGAAAATTTGACGAATAAAAAAAATAAAACTAAAAAAAATAGAATGAGAAATAGTGGACCGGCAGATATAAAAACGGTTGTTAGAGTATTTGCTATAGTAATGCTTATATTTGGTATTTTCGTTATAGGGACAGGCTCATATGCTATTTATAGTAATGAAGCACAAAATACAGAAGCTACGAAACCAGTTATAACAGAAGCATTAAATGAAGACGGTACAGCAGTTGTATTAACAGTAACGCATGACAAAGAAATAGACAGAATAGAATATAGTTGGAATAATGGAGAATTGCAAACAATAACTGGTAATGGAAGAAGAAATATCGAACAAGAAATAGAAATACCAGGAGGAACAAATACATTACAAGTAACAGCAATAGATGTAGATGGGCAAGAAATTTCAACTCAACAATCTTATACAGCAGAAGATATTATAAACTTATCTATATCAGGAAGTAATTTAAAAATAACAGCAGAAACAGAAACAGAAATAGCTTATATGACATATAGATGGGATGATGAAGAAGAGCAAAGAATAGACATTAATTCAACAACAGTTGATCAAGAAATAGAAATTCCTATGGGAACACATACCATAACAGTTATTTTAGTAGATATTGATAATAAAACAACAACAAAAGAACAAACTGTAATAGGAACAACAAAACCAACAATACAAATAGAAGCAGATGAAGCAAGAGAAAATTATTTAATTACTATAACAGATGAAACAGGATTAGAAAGAGTTGATATTGTATTTAGAGGAGAAGAAAGAAGTATAACTGTAGAAGAAGGAAAAACAGAAGTAAAATATAGATTGCCATTAGCAGAAGGTGATGAAAATAGATTAGAAATTACAGCATATAATATTGATGGAATTGCATCTGATACTAGAAAAGTAAGCGCTCCAAAATAAAAAGTTTAACCTAGTTGTATATGAAAAAATCTATTTCTATAATGTTAATATAAAAGTAGATTTTTTCTATACAACAAAAAAATGTAATTTATACCTTGAGGAAGGAATGCAATTAGATGGGGAATAGTTTATTATATATATTAACGTATTTTGTTATTTATTCTTTTTTAGGATGGGTCTTAGAAAGTGTTGTAAGAACTGTTTGCGAAAGAAAAATAATTAATACAGGATTTTTAATAGGACCATTTTGTCCAATATATGGATTTGGGGCTATTATTATGCTATTGTTTTTAAATACATTTGAAAACAATAGTATACTTTTATTTTTTATTGCTTTTGTTGTTTTATCATTATGGGAATACCTTGTTGGAGTACTTTTAGAAAAGTTTTTTTCTACAAAATATTGGGATTATTCCGATCATAAATTCAATTATAAAGGAAGAATATGTTTGGCAAATTCGATTGCATGGGGAATACTAGGTGTTTTATTTATCAAATATATACATCCATTTATTGAAAATATAATAGGATATGTAGACTCTACTTATTTAGCTATTGCTACAACAATTATAATATGTGTTATATTAATAGATGCAATTATTAATATAGTAAAAGTTAAAAATATTAAATCTACATTGGCTAAAATTGAAAACATTAATGAACAGATTAAACAGAAATTATCAGAGTTAAGAGATAAAGAAAAAGCTTCAGCTAATGAAAACTTACAAAATCTTATAAACAATTTAAAAACACGAAGAGATAGAACAATAAAACGTTTATACAAAAGAGCATATAGATTGAAAAAGGCTTTCCCGGCAATTGATACAAAGGAATTTTCAGAAATATTAAATAAAAAAATTGAAATTAATCATAAAAAAGAAAAAAAGGGTGAATAAAATGGTTCAAGAAATTTATATTATTGATGATGACGATTCGTCTATTGTTATTTTTAGAGAATTATTTAAACATGATAATGAATATAAATTTATAAGTGTTAAGTCAGAACAAATTGATATTGCACTAAAAAATATTCCTTCATTAATTATCATTAATGAAGATGCAATAGACAGAGATGTTGTAGGTCTTTGCAAACAAATTAGAAGAGACGAAGATAATACAATTACTCCTGTTATTGTTGTATCTTCAAATGGCGATAAAGAACATAGAATGAAAATATTAAGAGAGTCTATTGAATATTATATTAAGAAACCAGTAGATGAAGAATATTTATATTTTACAGTCAAAAATTTAAATAGATTACTTTCAAATAACAGAAGGGTAAGTCCACTAACAGGATTACCAGGAAATGTACAAATACATGCAGAACTTAAAAAGAGAATTGCAAATAAAGAACCATTTTCGGTATTATATTTAGATTTGGACAACTTCAAAGCATATAATGATGTATATGGATTTGTAAAGGGAGATCAAATTATTGAATTTACAGCAGAGACAATACTAAAAGGAGTTCACAACGATTTGACAGAAGAAGCATTTGTGGGGCATATTGGAGGAGATGATTTTGTAGCTATATTACCTTCAACAAATTGTGAAAGAATATGTCAAACAATTTTAGCGATGTTTGATAGTAATGTAAAAAGATTTTTTACACAAAGAGATTTAGAAAAAGGATATATAGAGGTAGAAAATAGAAAAGGAATTATAGAACAATTTCCATTAACTTCACTTTCAATAGGTGTTGTAGTAGTAGATCCAGGAAGATTTAATAATATACTAGAAATCGGAGAAGTTGGTGCACAAGTTAAACATGCCGCAAAATCTGTTATGGGTAGTAGTTATGCCGTGGATAGAAGGAGATAAAGAAAATTATATAGAATCATAAAAGTTATAGTATTGACATATGAATATAATAAAAACTTTAGGAGATAAAAGATGAAAAAAATTACCAAAAAAAGAGTTTTTATTATATTTTTTTCTATTATAATTAGTATTGCTGTATACATAGGACAAAACACACAATCAAATGGAAGAAATGAAAGAAACATTGGAGATGCTGTTCAAGTAACAACACTGCCTGTTTCAGGAAAAGTGGTTATACTAGATGCAGGACATGGTACACCAGATGAAGGGGTTAGCTTACTGCATTAAGTAAAAATAGAAGTAACTATTCCTTTATGTAGAAAATATAAATTAACGTTACTAATATGATAAAATAATTAAAGTATAATGAGTATAAAATTTTTAAGAAAAATATAGACTTTTAAAAAGAATTAATGTAAAATACTAGACATAGAAAGTAAGATAAGCAAATGTGT
>CALXAE010000033.1 GCA_944386205.1 uncultured Clostridia bacterium | reverse complement strand
ACTTCTTTCTTCTTTTATTTTTCTATCAAAAAAATCTAGTGGTGTTTTTTATTCCACACACTAGATTATACACTATCCTAGCCAGCAACTAGTACCTAGTCTTGGCTCTGAAATGGTAACACTAGGAGTAAGTGTAGACAAGGGAGTATGAGAGCCGTAATGCGAAAGCGTGAAACTATTGAGCCTCGAAATCACGAATTATTTAGGAAGGCTGATGTTTTGAAGTGAACAGCAAGCAAAATTTATATATTTGATATGGCAAGAATATATGAACTTTCTCGGGGTCTAAGGGTGTGGCGAGCATGCAAATGATATGATATTGGAACTTGAGAGAGACTATACTATCTCTAGAAATAGAGTATGTAAAGGAAGTATAAAATCAACCAATACAAAAGTAGTATAGCCAGTCGGATTAGCTCATAGTATCGTAGAAGCAGAGTAATATCTGTGGAGAAAAGGGGCTAATGTATAATTCGCTCTAGTAATAGAAACATAAATAACTTCTAAAGGAGTAAAAGAAAATGTCAAATGAAATTATTAGAATAAGTAACATAGCAAGTATGTACAAACAGGTTGATACTGTGATGTATGCATTAAATAAAGAAAATCTAAAACAAAGTGCTAAGAGAATAGCTGGAAATAAAGCAGTAGGAATAGATAAAGTAACAAAGAAAGAGTATATAGAAAACTTAGATGATAACATAGAAGATTTAATAGAGAGAATGAAAATAATGGCATATAAACCAAAGGCAGTGAGAAGAATATATATACCAAAGGCAGGAAGTGAAAAGAAAAGACCATTAGGAATACCAGCATTTGAAGATAAAATAGTACAAGACCAAATGGCACAAATATTAAACGTGATATATGAACCAATGTTTAAGAATTTTTCTTTTGGATTTAGACCAAAAAGGAGCTGTCATCAGGCAATAGCATATCTAGATAAAATGATACATAAGGAAAAGTAAACTACATAGTAGACTTAGATATTAAAGGTTTCTTTGATAACATAGACCACGAATGGTTAATAAAATTCGTAGAATACAAAATAAGGGATAAAGTATATATAAGGTATATTAAAAGATTTCTAAAAAGCGGAATACTAGAACAAGGAAAATTAGTAAAACCAGAAATGGGAACACCACAGGGAGGAATAATATCACCAATATTAGGAAACATATACCTACACTTTGTATTAGATGAATGGTTTGAAAAAGTAGTGAAAAGACAAACAGAAGGATATGCAGGAATAGTAAGATATGCTGATGACAGTGTAGCCTGTTTTCAATATAAAGATGAAGCAGAAAAGTATATGAGAAGTGTAAAGAAGAGATTAGCAAAATTTGGTCTAGAGATATCGGAAGAAAAGACAAAAATATTAGAGTTTCGGAAGATATGCACAAAGAAACAAGAAAAGACAAGAAAAGAAGAAAGCAGAAACATTTAATTTCTTAGGATTTACACATTATTGTAGTACAGGAAAAGAAGGACAATTTAGAATGAAAAGGAAAACAAGTAGAAAGAAATTCAGAGCAAAAGTGCAAGAAATGAAACAGTGGTTGAGGAAAAGAATGCATTGTAAAGTAACAGATACAATAAAATTATTAAACATAAAATTGGTAGGATATTATAGATATTATGGAATAACAGACAACACAAATAGCATAAGAAGATTTTATGAAATAATAGCAAGAATGCTATATAAGACTTTGAATAGAAGAACACAAAAGAATAAGTATAGTTATGAAGAGTTCTATAACAAAATACAAAAACAAATGATAAAGCCAAGGATATATGTAGATGTGGTAAAAATGTCATACGAAATGTAAAGAAGAATTATACAAAGAGCCGTGTGCGTTAGTAGCGCAAGCACGGTTCTGTGAGGGTTATAAACAGTGATGTCTATTTCTACTCGACATTCTTGAATAGCTGAAGTTGGGAAACTTTAAAGTTAACTGTGTAAAATAAATTTGAGTTTTACACAGTTTTTCTTGTCTAAATCAAAAAATTTTGATATACTTGTCCTAGTGAAAAGGAGAAGTAAATGGTAGCAGAAGTCATTATCAATAGAGGAGCAAAAAAACTAAATAGAACCTTTGATTACAACATACCAAAGGAATTAGAAGAACTAATATTAGTAGGAAGTAAAGTATTAGTTCCTTTTGGTAATGGCGAAAAACTAACAGAAGCATTTGTTGTAGGGTTAAAGGAAACATCAGCTTTTGAAGTAAAAGACATTGCAAAACTTGAAGAAAATTTGACAGACAAACAAATTGCATTAGCCAAATGGATGGCAAAGCGATATTTTTGCAATGTATCAGATTGTATCAAATTAATGTTAACACCAGGTACGAGAAACAAAAATAAAGAAAAAAGAATTCAAGATAAGACCATTAATTGTGTGTACTTAAAAAAAGATATAGAAGAAATTGAATTTGAAATTGAAACAGGAAAAATAAAATCTGAAAAACATAAAATATTATTAAACTTTATAAAAGACAATGAAGGAGCTACTGTACCAGAAATAGAAATGTTTACAGATTGTTCAAGAGCCATTGTAAATACCTTGGTAAAAAATGGATATTTAGAGATTATAGAAAAAAAGGTTGAACGTAATCCACTGTTGGGGAGAGATTGTGAAAAGACATATAAACTAAATTTGACAGACGAGCAAGAAAAGGCATATAGACGTGTAGAAGAGGCAATTGACCAAAAAAGATATGAACAATTTTTGCTATATGGTGTAACAGGTTCTGGAAAAACAGAAGTCTATTTACAATTGATTGAAAAAGTTTTAAATATAGGTAAAAATGCGATTGTCTTAGTGCCAGAAATATCTTTAACACCACAGATGTTAGATAGATTTATCTCTCGTTTTGGAAAAGAAGAAATTGCTATTTTACATAGTAAATTATCGATTGGAGAAAGACATGACGAATGGGAGAGAATTCGTGAGAAAAAGGCTAGAATTGTAATTGGTGCAAGGTCTGCTATATTTGCACCTATTGAAAATATTGGAATTATCATAATTGATGAAGAACATGATAGTTCATATAAGTCTGAAACGAATCCAAGATACAATGCCAAAGAAATTGCAAAAATCTTAGCAAAAGAAAATCAGGCACCTTTGTTACTAGGAAGTGCAACACCAGACATTGTAACATTTTATAAAACTCAAGAAAAATCAATTTGTCAGAATTTACAGAAAAGTACAGAATTTGAACTTGAAATGAATATGCAAACAGAAAAAATAGAAAGCAAAATTACATTGCTAGAATTAACCAAAAGAGCCAACAAATCTTCACTACCAAAAGTTGAGATTATCGACTTAAAACAAGAATTGGCAAATGGAAATCGTTCAATGCTAAGTATGGAATTATATAATAGCATTGAAGAAAACTTGAAACATAAAAGACAAACCATATTGTTCTTAAATAGAAGAGGGTACTCAACATTTATTATGTGTAGAAACTGTGGATATACAGTAAAATGTCCACACTGCAATATTAGTATGACATATCATAGTTATGAAAGAAAATTAAAATGTCACTATTGTGGGCATGAAGAGAAGGTTGTAACAGTTTGTCCAGAATGTCACAGTGATAAAATTAGATATTTTGGAACAGGCACGCAAAAACTAGAGCAAGAAATACATAAGCAATTTCCAAATGCTTCAACAATTAGAATGGATATTGACACAGTTACAAAAAAGAATTCACATGAGGAAATTTTGAACAAATTTAAAAATGAAAATATTGATATTTTGATTGGAACGCAAATGGTAGTAAAAGGACATCATTTTCCAAATGTAACATTGGTTGGGGTTATTGCAGCAGATAGTTCTTTAAATATTGATGATTACAGAGCAAATGAAAGAACATTCCAGATTTTAACACAGGTGGCAGGAAGAGCAGGTAGGGAAAATCTACCAGGAAAAGTGGTTATTCAAACATATAATCCAGACAATTTTAGTATTATTTGTGCACAAAAACAAAATTATAATTTATTTTATGAAACAGAAATTGAACTTAGAAAACAGTTGAAATATCCACCTTTTTGCGATATAATATTAATTGGATTGAATAGTTATCAAGAAACAGAAATCAAAAATGTATCTAGCAAAATATATCAATATTTAGAACAACGATTAAATAAAGAAGAATTTAAAGTGTTAAGACCAATGCCTTGTCCAATTGATAAAATCCAAAATCGTTATCGTTGGAGAATTATCATAAAAGGAAATATGACAGAAAAGGCAAACGAAATTCTAAATACTTGTTTAAAAGAAATTTATCAAGAAAACATAAAAGATACAAGAATTTCAATTGATGTTAATCCAAATAATATGAGTTGATGATTTGGGGACGGAGAAAAAATCATCATTTCAGTTGAATTTATAACATTAAAAAATAACAAAACGAATTAATATTAAAAATATAGATTTAAAACAAATAGCAAGAAAGGTGGAAAAATAATGGCAATCAGAAATTTAAGATATCAAGGAGACGAAATATTAAAGAAAAAATCAAGAGAAGTTCCAGAAGAAGAAATCGCAAGTGAAAAAATACAATCTTTAATAGATGATATGATAGAAACCATGCACAAATATAATGGTGTGGGACTAGCAGCAGTTCAAGTAGGTGTATTAAAAAGAATAGTTGTTATAGACTTATATGATGACCATGGACCAATTGTGTTAATTAATCCAATCATTATAAAAACAAAAGGGGAACAAGAGGTTGACGAGGGGTGTTTAAGTTTCCCAAATGAATTTGCAAAAGTAATTAGACCAGCAGAAGTTGTTGCAGAATATACAGATAGAGATGGAAAACGAATGAGAGTAAAGGCAAAAGAATTATTAGCACAAGCTATTTCACATGAACTTGACCACTTAGAAGGAGAATTATTTATTGATAAAATTATTCCGGGAACTTTAGAGTATATTGAACCAGAAAAGTAGATAATTGAACAATAATTACAATTTTGAAATGTGTCAAAATCTATGATAATATAAATGGGAGTTATGTAAAAGATGAAGAAAAAATATAAAATACTATTATTAATATTAATGGTTATTTTAATTATATGTTTAGGATATAGACTTATTTTTACAATTAAAGCAAATATTTTATTTGGCGCAAATATTTGTACTTGTACAGGAACAGGAGGACCAGCAGGGGATGCAATTACACCATGGAAGTGTAATTTATGTGGAAATGAAGGCATGCATGCAAACACAGCAGTTTCTAAATTATGTGATAGATGTGCATTAATTACAGGCAGGTGTGCACGATGTGGACATATAAAAAATTACATATATAAAGAATTGAGGAGAAGTTTATGAAAATAGTATTTATGGGAACACCAGATTTTGCAGAGGAAAGTTTAAAAGCAATCTATGAAGCAGGTCATGAAATTATAGGTGTGGTAACAAATCCAGACAGGCCAAAGGGAAGAGGAATGAAAATGCTTCCAAGTCCTGTTAAAGAATTTGCTATGGAAAAGAACTTAAAAATTTTTCAACCAGAAAAAGTAAAGAATAATGAAGAATTTATAAACGAATTAAAAGCACTAAACCCTGATGTTATTTGTGTTGTAGCTTATGGGAAGATATTACCAAAAGAAATTTTAGATATCCCACCATATGGCTGTATTAATGTACATGCTTCATTACTACCAAAATATAGAGGTGCAGCACCTGTTCAATGGGCTGTTTTAAATGGAGACAAAACAACTGGTGTAACGACTATGTATATGGACATTGGAATGGACACTGGGGATATGATATTAAAGCAAGAAGTAGAGGTTGGCGAAGATGAAACAACAGGAGAATTATGGGATAGATTAAAAGATATTGGTGGAAAATTATTGGTTGAAACATTAAAACAAATTGAAAAAGGAACAGCACCAAGAGAAAAACAAGGAGAGGATTTTACAGTTGCACCAATGTTATCAAAAGATATGGCTAAAATAGATTGGAACAAAAAAACAACTGAGGAAATTAAAAATTTGGTTAGAGGCTTAAATCCAATCATGGGTGCATATACGTTTCTAAATGATAAAAAGATAAAATTTTGGAAAGTAGCAGTGTCAGGAAAAGATGAGATACATGCAGAAAACATGGACTTTTTAAGAAATGGTACAGTTATTGCATCTGACCCAAGAGATGGCATATTTATCAAATGTAAAGATGGTATTTTAAAAGTTTTAGAAATACAAGGAGAAAATGCCAAAAGAATGAAAATTCAAGACTATTTAAGAGGAAACTCAATAGAAGAATTTGAGGTTTTTGAATAGAGGGATAATATGGATAAAGAAACCAGAGAGAAAATAAAAGAGTTAAAAAAGCAAAAGAGATATGATGATATTTTTATAAATTATGGTACAAACGCATATATAAATAATACGCCAAATAAATATAGAAAACAAGAATTGAAAAAGTTGAAAAAAGAGGGAAAATATTTAGATATTTATAACAAATATGGCGAGAATGAGTATAATAAAGTATTGGTAAAGGCAAGAACACAAGAAATAAAAGAAGCAAAAGGTTCTTTTAAGGCATTTACATGGGAAGCTACACAAAATGTAAAAATGTTTATGAAAAAATTGGGATTTGATGTAGCAATTGGAGCTTCTACAATAATGTTAACTATGCCGGTAGTAACACAATCAACTATAAATGAAAATGCAGTTAAATACGAAAAAGAAATTGAAGCCTATGATGAGAATATATCTAAATATGCAGAAGAAGTAAAAGCATTAAAATTAAATCATTTACAAACCATAATGAAGGTTATAGATGATATGTGGAAAAATATAGAGGGCTATGCCAATCCGGAAAAGGATATTTTAGGATTTCTAGAATTAGACCTAGCAACTAAAGATGGATATGGTGTATGTAGAAACATGGCAAGTGATGTTGCTAAAAAATTAAATAAAATAGATGAAAGATATAATGCAAGAACTATAAACGTAAAAATGGAGCACGGAGACTATCAGATAGCTAATATAGAAAGAAATGTTATAGAAACTAATGAAACTGTGGAACAAGAAAATGAACAACAAGGAAATAATATATTGAAGAATTTAGTAGGAAACCATATGGTTACATTAGTAGATATTCCAGATAGAGACATCACATTAGTTGCTGACCCAACCAATCCTGGATTAGGCATATATGAAAATGGAGAAATTGAAATGTTTAATACAGATGAAAGATGGGAAGGAAAAGAGATGTCTACTGCGTTATTGAATGGATATGAAGGCTTAGAAATCATTGGGACATATGTAGATAGTTTTAATTTAAAGTCTAAATATTCCGAAGCAGAAAAAGAATTTGGACTAGAAAAACAAAATGAAGCTTTAAGTTATGTGAGAAGTTTAGAAAAACAAAAAGTTGAAAAAAGTAAAGAAGAAAAATTTAGAGAATCTTTGGCAGTAGCAAGTAATCAAAATGAAAGTATTGGAATAGTTAATCAAGATCAAAATAGAGAAATAAATACACAGAAAAAAGACAATGCTAATGAAAGATAGAGAGATAAAGTGAAAGACAATAATTTCTTAAAAAAATGTAAATTATTTGAAAATGGTTGTAAAATTGGTAAAAAATTGATATACTTATATAGAATTTTAAGTATATCTTTTTTCTTTATAAAGAAAAAAGATAATGTTGCACACAAAAAAGATAGGAGGAAAGATTATGGAAGAGGAAAACAAAAACATGGAAAATGGGGAAGTTGTAGAATTAGATGAAGAAATAAAAACAGAAAATGAAGGAATACAAATTTCAAGTGATGTTGTAGCAGTTATAGCAGGTGTTGCTGTATCTGAAGTACAAGGTGTTTCTGGAATGTCTGGCGGATTTGCTGGCGGAATTACAGAAGTATTAAGTGGAAAGAAGAACTTAGCAAAAGGAATTAAAGTAGATATTGACGAAAATACAGCTAAGATAGATGTAAATATTATTGTGGAATATGGTTCAAGAATTCCAGATGTAGCATTTGAAATACAAAATAGAGTAAAAAAATCTGTTGAAAATATGACAGGATTAAAAGTAGAAGAAGTTAATGTTCATGTTCAAGGTGTTAATACAGATGCTGTTATGAACGAAAAAGACAATGAAGATAAACAAGAAGAAAATGATACAGAAAATTCAGAAGGAAACTAAAACATGAAAGATAATATAAAAAAATAAAGTTAAGATGCAAATTTTTATACAATAAAAAAATAAATATGTGAAAAGAAAATTAAAAATAGAGGAGAAGATGAAAATGAAAATTTTAGAAAAAATTACACTAATTATATATTCTTATGTTATGCTAATATTATCTATTTTAGCATGTTTATTAGTATTTGGATGGTTAGATGCAGAATTGGTAGGAGAAATTGTTAGAGGTGCACTTGTAAGTGACGTATGGGGCAAAGTTATTTTAGGAGTTAGCGTAGTATTTATATTACTTTCTATTAAATGCATTTTCTTTGATTCAACATCAAAAGATCAAATCAAAGAAAGACAAGGTGTTTTATTAGAAAACGAAAGTGGAAAATTAATGATTTCTAAAGAAACTATTGAAAACTTAGTAAATTCAGTTGCTAAGGGATTTGAAAGTACTCAAGATGTTGTAACAAGAGTTGAATTAGATAAAGACAATAATGTGAAAGTATATGCAAATTTAGTAGTAAGTTCAGATGCGGTTATTAAGGATTTATCTGCAAAACTTCAAACAAGTATTAAAGATAAAATTAAAAAAGCAACAGATTTAGAAGTAAATGAAGTAAATATTACAGTAAAGAAAGTGGCAGAAAAACCAGAAGAAGCATAGGCTATAAAGTTTGAAGTCGGAAAGGTTGTGAAATTTATGAACAGTTTTAAAGATTTTTGGAATCAATTCAAAGGTGCGATTATTGGTGTTATTATAGCAATTTTGATTTTAATAACTGGACTAGATAAATTAATTTTGGCAATTGTCGTACTATTTTTAGGTGCTTTTATTGGCAATTATGTACAAAGAAATAAAGAAGATGTAAAAACAAAATTAAAGAGTTTTATTGATAAAATGTAGTCTTGATTGAGAAAGGAATAAAAAATGAATAGAACAGCAATAAGAGAAAAAGCGTTTCGATTAATATATAGTTTAGAATTACAGAAATATAATAGCTTACAAGAACAAATAGATTTATATTTTGAAAGTGAAAATATAGAAAATAAAGAAGCAAAAGAATATATAGAAGATGCAGTTCTAGGAATAGAAGCGCATAAAAATGACATTGTAGGAGAAATTGAGAAAAATTTAAAATCTGATTGGAAAATTGATAGAATTTCTAAAATTGATTTATCTATATTAAAATTAGCTATTTACGAAATTCAATATAAAGATATACCATTTAAGGTGGTTATTAATGAAGCAGTAGAATTAGCAAAAAAATATGGAGAAGATTCATCAAAAAACTTTGTAAATGGAATATTGGCAAGTATTGTCAACAAGTAATGAAAGGCAGGGATAATTTTATTGGTAAAAATAAAATATCCCTAGTTTATATATAAAGGAAGTACGATATGAAATATGCAGAATTAGCAGTAAGTGTGACAGATTTAAACAAATATATAAAAAATAAGATAGCAGAAGATGAGAATTTGAGTAATATCATTGTAAAAGGTGAAATATCAAATTTTAAACATCATTATACAGGACATTTATATTTCACTTTAAAAGATGAAAATTCATTAATCAAATGTATTATGTTTAAGTCATATGCCCAAAAATTAAATTTTGAGCCAAAAGATGGAATGAAAGTATATATTTTCGGTGCAGTATCTGTTTTTGAAAGAGATGGTGTATATCAAATTTATGCAAAAGCTATGGAACAAGATGGATTAGGAGATTTATATACCAAATATCAAAAACTAAAAGAAGAATTAGAGAAAAAAGGATTGTTTGATGAAAGCCATAAACAAAAGATACCAATGTTTCCAAAAGTAGTAGGGGTATTAACCTCTCAAACAGGCTCAGTTATTAGAGACATTATTAATGTATCTACAAGAAGAAATCCAAATGTATATATTAGACTTTTGCCAGTACCTGTTCAAGGAGAAGGAGCAGCTGAAAAAATTGCTAAAGGTATTGAATATATGAATAAAAATCAATTAGCAGATGTGCTAATCTTGGCAAGAGGCGGAGGCTCACTAGAAGATTTATGGCCATTTAATGAAGAAGTTGTTGCAAATAGTATATATAATTCTAAAATTCCAATTATATCAGCAGTAGGGCATGAAACTGATTTTTCAATATCTGATTTTGTTGCAGATTTAAGAGCACCGACACCTTCAGCAGCAGCAGAACTTGCTGTGCCAGATATTTATGAAGTAAAACAAAAGATCAATACATATCAAAATCGACTAAAAATGTCATTAACAAAAAAATTGGAAATTATGAAGCTTCGATATGAAAAATGCATGTCTAGTTCTGTATTTAAAGAACCAACAAGAAGAATTAACGAAAATTATATCAAGATAGATACCTATGTAAAACAATTAGAAAATTTAATAAATAAAGTAAAAGAGAAAAATAAAAATAAATATATTGAATTGGTATCTAAATTAGATACATTAAGTCCACTAAAAACCTTAACTAGAGGATATTCAATTGTAGAAAAAGAAGGAAAAATCATAAAAAGTGTAGCAGATTTAAACACAGAAGATGAAATTTCTATTAGATTGAAAGATGGAAATAAACAGGCAAAAATCATATAAGCCATAAGACAAGAATTTTTAGTATAAAGGAGAATAACAATGGGTATAAAAGAGAAAGTACTAATGATTATAACCATAATATTATTAGTTGTTATGATAGGCATGGCTTGCTATAGTTTATATAATAGAGATGAGGAAACTCGGTAATCAGGATAATAATATTATTAATGAAATTGACTTAAATGAAACAATGCAAAATAATGCAGAAATAGAAAATGAAACAAATACTGAAAACATAGTAAATGAAACCGTTACACCAACGATTGAACCAAATGTTACTGAAGAAGAAATTAATAGTGACTATGTTGGAACAGAAGAACAAGAGTCAACAAATAGTGAACAAACTGAAGAAGAAAAGGTGATTGAACTTGTTAAAAATCAATATGGAACAGACCAAGGTGTAAGTTTTAATATTGCTAATAAAGATGGAAATATTTATTATGTGTCAGTTAATGATACGGCAACAACCGCAGTTTTAGCATGGTATAGTGTAGATATTTCTACTAATACAGTTACGCAACAATAAGAGAGACGTGTGTTAGCGAAAGCAAAGATTTTGCATATCAGAAAAGATGGAAAATAATTGTATTTTTAGCACTAACCATATTTGTGCGATTTAGAAAGGAAATGAAATAAAAAATGAAAAAAAGTTTTGAGGAACAAATTACAGAATTAGAACAAATCATCAATGAATTAGAAAACGGAAATTTGAACTTAGATGATTCTGTGGCTAAATTTGAAGAAGGAATGAAAATTTCAAAAGAATGTAATAAAATGTTAGAAAGTGCAGAAAAAAAGATAACAATATTATTAAACAATGAAAATGGAGAAATACAAGAAGAAAATTTTACTGCCGAATAATTTAATGAGGTAAGGGGGATTATGCAAAAGAATGAATGGATTTTTAGCGTTTATTCAAAATAAATATATATATGTGCCACTTTTATTGTGGTTTGGAATACAATTGTTTAAACTCATATACGATTTAGTAAAGACGAAAAAATTTAATTTTAAGAGAATTCTAGGTGCAGGAGGAATGCCAAGTTCTCATTCAGCAGTTGTGACAAGTGTGGCAACATTAATTGGAAAATATGAAGGTGTTGATACTGCTATATTTGCTTTAGCATTTGTTGTAGCATTTGTTGTTATGTATGATGCTTGCGGTGTTAGAAGAGCAGCAGGTAAACAAGCAGCATTATTAAATAAATTGGTGGAAACACCAGGACTTACAGGCGTTCAAGTATCAGAAAAATTAGTAGAAGTTTTAGGACATACACCATTTCAAGTGCTTGTTGGAGCTTTAATAGGAATTACTGCAGGTTTAATTATATAGGAGTTAAGTATATAAAAAAATGAACAAGTAATTGTAGATTAAACAAAAAAGGGGGAATGTGAAATTTTTGGTTAAACAACAGAAAAAATTTAAAGAGAAATAATGAATTAATAAAAAGGAGTGAAAAAAATGACAGATATTGAAATTGCAAGAAATACAAAATTAGACAATATTGTAGATGTAGCAAAAAAAGTCGATGTAGAAGAAGAGGATTTAGAATTATATGGAAAATATAAAGCAAAATTTTCTTCTGAATTATATAAAAAAGTAAAGGATAGAAAAAATGGAAAACTAATTTTAGTAACAGCCATAAGTCCAACACCATTAGGAGAAGGAAAAACAACCATGTCTATTGCAATTGCTGATGGATTAAGAAAAATTAACAAAAAATCTATTTTAGCATTAAGAGAACCATCTCTAGGACCTGTATTTGGAATTAAAGGTGGTGCAACAGGTGGAGGACATGTACAAGTTGCTCCAATGGAAGATATAAACTTACATTTTACAGGAGATATTCATGCTATCACTGCTGCTAACAATCTATTAGCAAGTTTAATAGATAACCATATCTATTTCGGAAATGAATTAAAATTTAAAGAAGTGGTTTGGAAAAGATGTGTAGACCTAAATGATAGACAATTAAGAGTGGTAGAAACTGGCCTTTCAGGAGAAAGCAAAATTGTTCCAAGAAGAGATAAATTTGATATAACAGTAGCTTCTGAAATTATGGCAGTATTATGCTTGTCAGAAAATATCAAAGATTTAAAAGAAAAATTAGGAAATATCTTAATTGGATATAATGAAGAAGACAAGCCAATTTATGCAAAAGACTTAAATGCACAAGGTGCAATGGCAGTATTATTAAAAGATGCAATTAAACCAAACCTAGTACAAACATTAGAGCATACACCAGCAATTATCCATGGAGGACCATTTGCAAATATTGCACATGGATGTAACAGTATTGCAGCAACAAAATTAGCATTAAAATTAGCAGATTATACAGTTACAGAAGCAGGATTTGGAGCAGATTTAGGAGCAGAAAAATTCTTAGATATAAAATGTAGAAAAGCAGGAATAAAACCAGATGCAGTAGTTATAGTAGCAACCATCAAAGCATTAAAATACCATGGTGGAATTGAAAAAGACAAAATCCAAGAAGAAAATATAGAAGGTCTTGAAAAAGGAATGGACAATCTATTTAGACATGTATCTAATATCAAAGATAAATTTGGATTAAATGTTATAGTAGCAATTAATAGATTTAATTCTGATACAGAAGCAGAAATTGAATGTTTAAGAAAACATTTGGAAGAAAAAGGCGTAGAATTAAGTTTAGTAGAAGGTTGGGCAAAAGGTGGAGAAGGTGCTATCGACATTGCTCAAAAATTAGTAAACCTAACAGAAAGAGAAGAAAACTTCCAATATATGTATGAGCTAAATGAAGGAATTAAAGAAAAAATAGAAAAAGTAGCAACAAAGATTTATGGAGCAAAAGGTGTTATATTTGAGGAAAAAGCACAAAAAGAAATGGAAAGAATTGAAAAATTAGGATATGCAAATCTTCCAGTATGTATTGCAAAAACACAATATTCTTTCTCAGATGATCCTAAAAATCTAGAATGTAAAGATGAATATAATATTACAATAAGAGATTTAGAATTAAAAACTGGTGCAGGATTTATTGTAGCATTGGCTGGAAAAATTATGACAATGCCAGGATTACCTAGAGTGCCAGCAGCAGAAAGTATTGACATAGATGAAAATGGAGAAATCGTAGGGATTTTTTAAAGAAGTTCAAATTGAACTTCTTATTTTTGCACAGAAAGAAAATATATGATATATTTATAGGGAAGTGATGAAAAATGAAATTTTTATTTATCAGTGTGCCTGCCTATACAGATGAAGATTTTATAAATGGAAGATTAAATGAGAAATAAAATGTACGGAGAAAAATTTTCGTAAAAAAGGAGAAAGAGATGAAGTTTGAAACAGAAAATGATGAAATAAAACCAGAATTAGAAGCATATATAGAAAATGAGATTTTTCCATTATATGATAGAAATGAAAAAGCGCATGGAATTGAGCATATCTATACAGTTATCAACAGAAGTCTAAAGATTGCTAAAGGATATGATGTAAACAAAAATATTGTATATACGGTTGCAGCCTATCATGATTTAGGACATTATATTGACCCCAAAGTACATGAAAAATTATCAGCAGAAATCTTCATGAAAGATGAAAAAATAAAGAAGTGGTTTACAGAAGAAGAAATCAAAATCATAAAAGAGGCCATTGAAGACCATAGAGCATCCAGCGACCATGAGCCTAGAAGTATATATGGAAAAATTGTTAGCACAGCGGATAGAACCATAAAAAGTATAGATATTTGCATAAAAAGAACATATTTATATGGTAAAAAGAATAATCCAGAGTTGACAACGAAAGAAGAACAAATCAATAGAGTTTATGAACACTTAAATGACAAATATGGGAAAAATGGATATGCAAAAACATATTTATATGATGAAGAATTTGAAAATGCAAAGGCAAAATTTATAGAAGCATTACAAGATAAAGAGGCTTTTTTAAAACGAATAGAAAATGTAATTAAAGACATAGAAGAATAAAAAAGCAAAAACAGAATACATTGAAGTAGTTTGTGACAAAGTTTGGATGTGACAGGAAAAATTATTGAATGAATAGGATAAAAAATAGAAAAATACTAAGTAATCAAAAATGAGAACTTAGTATTTTTTTGCTATATAATAAAATATTATAAAACAGCACTTAAAATTAAAATACCAATATTATCATTATAAATTTCATCAAACTGTGAAAGTGGAAGAGGATTTTCCCCAATACCAGCTTCAATTGTATATCCTGGACGATTATAATTTTGAATAAACCAATCTTTATATCCTGCAAAACTAGAATTATAAGGCGTTTCAGCAAGTCTATAACCACTAGCTTCAGCTAACTTTTGACCGATTTCAAAACTATTTGGTGGATTGAAGTTTTGAAACTGCCAATAAATTTCTTGACCCTGGGTATGATAAGCAAGCACCAATTTGAAATCATGCATTAACGTGAAGTTATAAATCGTCAAAGCTTCTGGTTCTGTCAAAGGACCAAAACCAACAAAATCACGAGGTGCTGGCTGATTAAAACCTTGTGTATATTTAATTTCTTTAGCTTGTTTCCAACCAGCAGGAAATTGCAAGTTTAAATCCACACCTGTGGGTTTAAAAATATACCAACCATCAAGAGCAAAAGGTGCATAACCACTAAAATCAACATTTTAAAGCATTTATATGTACCGCATTTGCTCGCGTGCGAAAATTTCTTTGAAATTTTCTGCACAATGTTTTTATTAAAAATCGAAGATTTTTTAATAAATTAATAAAATGCAGTAATCATCTATATTACAGAGTATTTCAAATTAATTGAAGTATTCTGTATTTTTTATGGTTGATTTATTGCTAGAATTGGAGTGGTATATGAAAGAAAATAAAGAATCAATAGGGTATTATTCAGTAATTCCCGCA
>CALXAE010000032.1 GCA_944386205.1 uncultured Clostridia bacterium | reverse complement strand
GATGGTCAGGCTGGTCTAATAAGCTATTTCAGTCTGATTTTTTACAGCCTAACCATCGATAACATACTAAACATAATCGTGTTGCTAATATTAGCAGGAGTGACAATTGCGACATTAACAGGAGAGAATGGAATATTAACAAGAGCTAGCCAGGCAAGTGAGCAAACAGAAATAGCAGAGGAGAAAGAAGCCATAGGAGTAGCATATAGTGGAGTCTTAGCAGATAATAATGGAAGTGGAGTATCTGCTTCAGAATTACAAGAAGAATTAAGAAATAATGGATATAATGCAACAGTAACAGATAATGAAGATGGAACATTTACTGTTGAATTTGAATCAGGAAGAGAATATACAATAAATGCAGATGGAAGTATAGAAGGCGGAACAGGAGGAGAAACAGAAACAGGAAATATAAAAGAGTATACAGATGATGGTGTTCCAATTCCAAACGGATTTTATTATGTAGGAGGAAAAAAAGATACAGGAGTAGTCATTTCAGATAATTCGAATGATGAAAATGTATATCAAAATGCTGAAAATGGACTTGTTGGAACAAGTTTACAAGGAAACCAATTTGTATGGGTGCCAGTAACATATAGTAATTTCCAAAGATATGCAGGTTATTCTAATGGAAGTCTGGGTTCACTTTCAAATTATGGAGAAGCGGATAGTGAAGGAAATAATAGTAAAGTTACAGAAAGTTCAACCACCCAAACAGAGGCACAAGAAATGTATGCCAGTGTGCAAAGAAATGGAGGATTTTATGTAGGAAGATATGAAGCAGGAACAACAAGTGAAAGAACAGAAGATTCCGAAATAACAAATGATGTAGTTATAAAACAAGGAGCATACGTTTACAATTATATAGGTTGGTCAAATAGTGATGATATGACAAATGATGTTGGAGGAGCAGTAGAGGTTGCAAGAAATTTTGATACAGAAAATAATTATACAAGTGTAACAAGTACATTAATATATGGAGTGCAATGGGATGCAATAATGCAGTGGATAGATCCAGCATATAAAGATGGAGCTTGTGATACAGAAAATTCATTTGTAGCAAATTCAACGGGAAAAGGAAATCATAATGAAGATGAGAATACAAATTCTTGGAAAGATGAGGTAACAACAACAGGAGCAAGCGAAGCATATGCAGTAAATAATGTATATGACTTAGCGGGAAATGTACGTGAATGGACAATGGAATCCTGCTACACCACCTCTCGAACTATTCGAGGGGGCTTTTACCATAATTCAGGTTATAGCGATCCAGCATCTAATCGTGGCTGCTTCGATCCATTTGATGGCAATAACAACTTCGGTTTTCGTGTCACTCTATTCTTGAATCCATAAATCCGCTAAAAATAACAAGCTGTACTAAAAGTAAATATTTATTCATAAATTCTAATAACTTTAAACGTTATATTTCAAGCAAACATTTCGTCTAAAGAGTTTATCAAGACTAGTATGCGAATTTTAAAAACACCTTATACTAAGACTATTTAGCCTAGTATAAGGTGCATTTTATTCAAAATTAACTACAAACTCCAAATCTGTATTTTTTAACTCCTTATATTCTTCCTGTTCAAATTGATATCTCAAATTAATAATTCTCACCGTAATTTGTTTTGGTTCTGTTAATTCTTTATCCAAAGAAGATGCCATTGTTTTAGAAACACGTGTTAAATCTTCCGTATTATTTTGATATTCTGATTGGGTATTAAATACACAATAATCATTAAATTTATGATATTGATTTTCTTGATATTTTTCCTTTAAAAAACCTGTTATATAGTTTTTGGTATATACAAGATTTTCCCAAAGAGAACTATTTAATATATTATTATCCTCATCAAATATTAAATAATCATACATAACTGAATTTATATTTTTCTGATTTTTGCTTTCAAATTCAATAGTAGCTTCTAATACATTATTTTTTTCAATACTTTCCTCATTACCTTCTGGATAATAACTTAGGCTTGATAATTTTACTGTTAAATCTTCTAAATCTATTTCTTGATTTTGTGTAAACGGTTCATTCAACCTTCCGTTTTGTATTGTGGTTTGCATAGTATTTCTATTATTATAATTTTCTCTGTTATGGAAATATAGAAAAATTAAAGCAACCAATATAATAGCTATAAAAATACAAATACCTATTTTTACTCCTTTTTTCATATGATTACCCCCTTTATAAATTCCTTTTATTTTTTCTAACTTTTTTTGTATAATTTTAACTTTGTTACACATAAAGTTATTTATCAATCTAAAACTCTATTTGTATAATTAAATACTGATTTATAAATTTAGCAGATATATTTCCCCCATTTAATTCCACTAATTGTTTAGCAATTGATAAACCTAGACCTGTGGATTTTTTAGCATTTTCCACAGTAAAGTATCTATCAAAAATCTTTTGGACAGTAGTGGCGTCTAAAGAAGTGGCTTTGTTTGAAAATGTTATCTTTCCTTCTTTATATAGTACCACTTTAAAGTCTCCATTACTATATTTTCCTGCATTTGATAAAATATTTTCAAATATCCTAATTATTGTATGTTTATCCAAATTTCTATATACTTTTTCTGCACATATTTCTACTTTTGGTTCTATATTATTTTCTTTAAAAATCGTATAATCATTTGCCAAGGCTTCTTCTAGTAATTCATTTAAACAACATTCCTCTTTTTCTATTTTTGTTTCCACGTCCATTGTTTTTGAAAAATCAAATAATTGCTCTGTAAGTACAGTTAATTCATTTGTCTTTCTATCAATAATTTTTAAATATTTTTCTTGTTCTTCTTTATTTTCTCTTAATAGTTCTATATATCCACGAATTGCAGTAAGTGGTGTTCTCATATCATGAGAAATATTTGTGATTATTCTTTTTAATTCTTGATTTCCATTTTGGTATTGTAATTGTTGTTTTCTTAACTTTTTCAATTCTCTATTAATTTCATTTGCTAATTTTTTTATGTCTTTGTCTTTGGTGGTTATTGTTATTAAAGTGTTTGTATCTGATTGTAATATATTACTAAATGATACAGCTATTTCTTTCATTGATTTTTTCATGATGTATATTTTCATGATTGCAAAAAGTAATATGATAAATAATATGACAATAATTACATATAGCCAAATCACAAAAATTCCTCCTATTTTAATTCTTTTCTGTTGAACAAATATATGCCTATAGTGTTAATAACAAATGTTATTCCTAATGAATATACCCATAGCAATTGTATATTTGCTTCTTCTTTATATGAAAGCCAAGATATTTGTATAACTTGTCCTGTTGGAAAAATATTTAATATTTCATCTCCTGGTGTTTGCAATATTGCCATTATCATCATGGCTAATGTTAATAATAGGCAAATAACTGTTGAGGTTGTTATGTTAGAACATATTAGAGATATAAATGTGAAGATACCAGCATAAAAAACTATTATCATAAAGCTGTCCAATAACACATATAGGAAGTCCGATATAGGTATTTGTATTCCTCCAAACATTGGTATTCCAATACTTGCAACTATTAATAAGTAGATTACTTCAACTATAATTCCTACAACAACACTCATAATAAAATTAGCAATATATACACTTATTCTACTATGTCCTGCTATCAGTTTATTTCTAATCACACCATCTGAATATTCTGTACCTACAAATAAGCTTGTAAATAATGACATCAGAAAACCTATAATAACAAGATTATCTATTAAAAGTCTATCTGTAGTTTTTAAGTCTGTTAGTGGAAATCCGTATTGAATATCTTTTAATTCATCTGTATATCTGGAATATAGTACAAACAATGCCATAACAATACTTACAACAATGATAAAATAAAATATTTTATTTTTCTTTAATCTAAAAAAACTTGCATTTAATAATTTATACATTGCTTTCACCCCCTATTAAATTAATATAATAGTTTTCAAGTGACTCTTCTTTTTCTGTAAATTCCTCTATTATACAATTTCTTTTAGAAAGTGCAACAGCAAATTCTGAAATATTTACAGTATCATATATATTGATTTTTTCATTATCTTTTATTTCATATGATATTGAATTTTCCTCTAAATATTGTATACATTCTTTAAGATTATTCACCTTTACTTCTATTCTTTTTCTGCAATTTTGTTCTAATTCTTGTTTACTGATTTCTTGAATTATCTTGCCATGATTTAAAAAGCCATAATGTGTTGCAACTTTTGACAATTCGTCTAAATAATGACTTGATATTAAAAATGTTATTCCTTTTTCTTTGTTTAATTTTAAGATTAGTTCCCTAATTTCAATAATCCCTTCTGGATCTAATCCATTAATTGGTTCGTCTAAAATTAAAAAGTCTGGTTCTCCTACTAAAGCAATGGCAATGCCTAATCTTTGTTTCATTCCCAAAGAAAAGTCTTTTGCCTTCTTTTTCCCCGTATTGCTTAAGCCTACTTGTTTTAAAATTTCTTTTAGATTTTCTTCACTTGGTAAGCCCAGTATTTTATACTGTTCTTTTAAATTATCTTCAGCAGTGGCATCTATTCTGATAGATGGTGTTTCTACAATAGCTCCTATTCTTTTTCTCTCTTCTTTCATTTTTTTATCTGTATTTGAAACTCCATACATCATAAATATTCCACTTGTTGGCTTTTGCAAACCACAAATCAATCGAATTAAAGTGGTTTTTCCTGCTCCGTTTTTTCCAATAAGACCATAAATAGCACCTTTTGGTATGTGCATATTTAGGTTATCTATTGCTTTGAATTTATTATATTTTTTCTCCAAAGCTTTTGTTTCTAAAATATATTCCATAACCTCCTCCCTTCAAAATTTACTTTACTACAAAATCGTTAAGAAATCGGTTAAGAAAATAGTTAAGATTTCGTTAAAATTTATTCGTGAATTTTAAATCCAATTCCCCACACAGATTCAATATATTCTTCTTCTGTGACTTGCCTAATTTTCTTGCGAATATTACTAATATGTACCTTTAAAGAGTTTTCGTCACAGTCTAATGTGTCATTACTTATAAGTTCTAATAGTTTTGATTTTGTTACTACTTGTTTTGGATTTAATAACAACTGTTTTAAAATGGCAAATTCTGTTTTGGTTAAATATATTTGATTTTCTCCAATATGTACTGCACGATTTTTTTGATCTAATTCTATCTGTTTATATTTTAATACCATATTATTATTTTCTTTTTTATCTTTTTTAATTCTAAATTGTACTTTTATTCTAGCCAATAATTCTTCAGTAGAAAATGGCTTTGTGATATAGTCATTTGCACCATTTAATAGGACATTTACTTTGTCTTCTGGCGATATTTTTGCACTTATTACAATAATTGGAATGTCTTTTACTTTTTTTATGATTTCTTCTCCATTTAATCCTGGTAACATTAGGTCTAATAAGATTAGGTCTACATTTTCTTTTTCTAGTACCATTAATGCTTCTGTTCCAGAATAACTATCTAATACTTTGTACTTTTCTTTTTCTAATACTTCTTTTATTAGATTATGAATGTCTGTATTGTCTTCTACTATTAATATGGTTGGCATAGTGGTTTCCTCTTTTCTTTTTATCAGTTTAATACAATATTATCATGTTATTATTGGATTAGCAAGTAATAAAAAAAGACCTTATACTTAAGGCTTTTATTTGCCTAGTATAAGGTTTGTTACTTTTAGCAGGTTTACGGCTTTAGCTTTCAGCTATTCAAAAACAAAGTGACTCGAAAACCGATGTGACCGATGCTACCAGACGGATAGATGTTGCCACGATTAGAAGCTGGACTACTAGAACCATTACTGCCGTAATGACCGCCTCGAATAACTCGATTATAGGTGCTGTGGGACTCCATTGTCCATTCATATACATTTCCTGCTAAGTCATATACATTATTTACTGCATATGCTTCACTTGTTCCTGTTGTTGTTAAATTTCCTTTCCAAGAATTTGTATTTTCATCTTCATTATAATTTCCTTTTCCTGTTGAATCTACTACGAATGAGTCTGGTGAACAACTTCCAGTTTTATATGCTGGATCAATCCATTGCATTATTGCATCCCATTGCACTCCATATATTAATGTACTTGTTACACTTTTATAATTATTTTTTGCATCAAAATTTCTTGCAAGTTCTACTGCTCCTCCAACATCGTTTGTCATACCATTACTATTTGACCAGCCTACATAATTATACACATATGCTCCTTGTTTTATAACTACATCATTTGTTATTTCGGAATCTGCCGTTCTTTCACTTGTTGTTCCCGCTTCATATCTTCCTACATAAAATCCTCCATTTCTTTGCACACTTGCATACATATTTCTCGCCTCTGTTTGCGTAGTTGCACTTTCTGTAACTTGAGTATTAGTATTATTTCCTGAACTATCTGCTTCTCCACAATATGATAAAACTGACTGTAGACTTCCATCATAGTAACCTTCATATCTCTTGAAATCACTATATGTTACTGGCACCCATACAAATTGGTTTAAATTTTTATCCTCTATTACCAATCCATTATTTATATCTTCTGCTCTTGGTGCAGTTGTTCCATCTCCCCATTCTGAAGTTTCTGTATCTACTGGTCTAAATCCTTCTGGAATAGTTGGGTTATCTTTACTTGCTGTTTCTCCATTAATTGTACTATCTTCTGTAAAATATCCATCATCATCTGGATTTCCTGGTGTTTCTCCTGTTTCCCCTCCAGTATCAGGTTCACTACTTATACTTCCATCTGCATTTATGGTATATTCTCTTCCAGATTCAAATTTTACTGTAAATGTTCCATCTCCATTATCTGTTACTGTTGCATTATACCCATTATTTCTTAATTCATCTTGCAATTCTGAAGCAGATACTCCACTTCCATTATTATCTGCTAATACTCCACTATATGCTAGTCTTATTGCCTCTTCTTCCTCTGCTATTTCTGTTTGCTCACTTGCCTCACTTGCTCTGGTTAATATTCCATTTTCTCCTGTTAATGTTGCAATAGTTACTCCTGCTAATATTAACAACACAATTATTGTGATAACAAGGGCTATTAAAGTAATACCTTTGTTTTTTGTCATTTGATTGTTGCTCATTTTTGTTTTTTTCATTCTTTAAAACTCCTCCTTCTTTTGTTTTCTTTATTTATGTAACATTTCATTTGTGTACATCTTCTATTTTTCTTAGATTTTTCTATTTATCATTTAATTTCTAATTTTTTTACTTTTATACATAGTATTCACATTTCTTTACTTTTTATTCAAACAATATGTTTTTTTAATCTTCTTACTCTTTGTTAAAAGTATTTTTTTATATTTTTATTTTATCTTTTTAATCGAATTAAGTCAATATGTTGTAGTATTTTATTTCTTATTTTTACCTATATTTCAATACTCTAAGAAAATATAAAATTCCATAAAATGCTTTAAATATGGACATTTTAAAAGATTTATACATTTTAAAAAATACTTTTATAGCAAAAAAATCAAAAAAAATTTCATTAAAAAATCTTTTCTATTTTCATTGACATTAGTATATTTTATTGTTAAAATTGGAATGTAAAAATTTTTCCTAGAGTATTGAATTCTAGGAATTTTTTTATTTTTTTACATTATTCAGTTAGTTCATTTTTAAACCCTAATCCCAACACTTCTCTTGAATTGGTTATAATCACAAAACTATTTTTATCTATTCTTTTTATAATTTGTATTGTTTTAGCAACATCTTTTCTAGTAACAGCACATAATAATATTAATTTATCTTTATTAGTATACATTCCTTTTCCATAAATTCCTGTTGTTCCTCTTCCTAATTCCTTTCCTATTTCTTTAGCAATTTCTTCTGTCTTTTCTGAAACAATATATACTAATTTAGTAAAATAAATTCCTTCAAATAAAATATCTATAATCTTTCCCATTAAATAAATAGCAATTGCAGAATATAGTCCAATTTCAATTTCTCTTAAGAAAATCATATTCAAACCAACAATTGCTATATCTATTAAAAAAATAATTTCTCCTACCTTAATTGTAGGCTTATATATTTTTGCAATATAACTAAATAAATCAGTTCCACCAGTTGAACTATTTACTTTTAATAAAATAGCTGTTCCTACACCCATTAAAATACCACCATAAATACAGGCTAAAAATTTGTCTCCTGTTAATGGTGTTACCTTATCTAAAACATCTATAAATACAGATAAACTTACAGTTCCTATCACAGATTTTACAAAAAAAACTTTTCCAATTTTTAATATTGACATAAGAAATAAAGGAATATTTATAATTAACATTGTAATTCCCATTGGTAGATGCAATAAATAATATGTTATTGTTGCTATACCTGCTACCCCTCCTGAAGATAGCTTATTGGGTAGCAAAAATAAAGATACAGCTACTGCAATAATAAATGCACCTAAAATTGTTCCTAGTGTTTCTATAATAAATTTTTTTATTTGGATTTTTTCTTTCCCACTCATAGTAAAATCACCTTTATTACTATTATTGGTAAATTAAGGTCTTTTTATTCCAAATTTAGTTTATTCATATTTATTTGTTATTAAAGCCAAGTATATATATTATATTTTATGAAATTAAATGTGCAAATGGAAGAATATTACAAATTCTTACATTATCAAGTAGGAGAATCTCAAACTTGCTTTGAGAGGTGCCTGCTTTATAATGTTAGAATTTGTATATTCTGCAATGTCAGCCATTTAATAAGTAAAATATAATATATATACTTGGCTTAGTTTTTATAATTTAATTATTCTTATTTTTTACTTAACTCTCTTTTCTCTTCCTCTTCTTTTTCTTCATAAGCAAAATCTTTAAAAGTTTTTGTAACCTCAATTTTAGATTTTCCTTGTTTTATACTTTCATCTTGTTTTAAAATTAGGTCTACATCATAAATTTCCTTTAATTTTTTAACATTTTCTTTTTTATGTCCAATTACATTATTTGCATCAATTGGATTTACCTTTACTTCTACTTCTTTTACTTTTACATTTAATTTCTTAATCTTTCCAACAATTGCATCATACCACATAGCAGATTCTACCAATTGTCTAAATGCTGGATGATATGGACCTGCTACAACTTCGCTTTTTTCTTTGCTAGGGTCTGCAATTTCGTCTGTGCTTTGCAAACCTACACGTATAATATCAATCTTTTTGTCTGCAAACATTCTAACCAGTTCTTTACATGTTTCAATTGCTTGTGGCAATGGTAATGGCTCATAAATTCCTTCTTTGTATTCTTGTTCTAATTTTGTATTTTTTACAACTAACACTGGATAAATTCTTACCATTTTTGGTTTTAGTTTTATTAATGCTTTTGCTGTATTTATTTCATCAATTCTAGTACTTTCTGGCAATCCTACCATCATTTGATGTCCTAATTTAAAACCATAAAATCTAATTAATTTTGATGCTTTTTTTACATCTGCAAATGTATGTCCTCTGTTTGCTCTTTCTAAGATATAATCATTTGAAGATTGTACACCTAATTCAATGGTTTTTACTTTGTATTTTTTTAGTCTTTTTAAAATATCTTTATTGATACAATCTGGCCTTGTAGATATCCTTATACTTTCTACTTTTCCTTCTTTTATATATTCATATGCTAGTTCTAATAATTCATTTTGCAATTTTTCTTCTATTGCTGTAAAACTGCCTCCAAAAAAGGCAATTTCGATTTGTGCTTCATCATCTTTTACATTTTTTAGGTAATTATCTATTATTTTTTTTGCTTCTTCTTTTGTCATGTTCTTTTTTTGACCACTAATTGATTTTTGGTTGCAAAAAATGCAATCATTTGGACAACCTAAATGTGGTACAAATATCGGTATGATATATTGATGTTTCATAGACTTACCTCTTTTCTATTTTAAATTTTCTAGTGCTTTTTTAGCAGCCTGCATTTCTGCTCCCTTTTTGCTTTTTCCAGAACCTTTTGCCAAAACTTTTCCATTAAACTTAACTTGTGCTTCAAATCTTTTATCATGGTCTGGTCCACTTTCTTTTATAATCTCGTATTCTATTTTAACATCTCCTGCTTCTTGTAATTTTTCTTGTAATACAGTTTTATAGTCTTTATCTCCTACATGTTTACTTGCTTCTTCGATTGCCTCTTTCAAATTTTTTACAATAAAGTTATTTACTGGCTCTAGCCCTCCATCTAAGTACATTGCAGCAATTACAGCTTCTACACTGTCTGCTAATATTGCTGGTCTTTTATTTCCTCCACTTAATTTTTCTGATTTTCCTAATAACAAATAATCGCCAAAGTGATGTTTTGTTGCTACTTTGTATAAACTCTTTTCACACACAACAGTTGCTCTAACTTTTGTCATTTCTCCCTCTCTTAAGTTTGTATAATGAGTATATAAATATCTACTTGATAAAAATTCTAAGATACTATCTCCCAAAAATTCTAGTTTCTCATTGCTATCTATGTGTTTTTCATAGGCATAAGATGTATGAGTTAATGCTGTTTTTAGTAATTCTTTGTTTTGAAAGGTATACCCTATTTCTTTTTCTATTTTTTCTATATTCATATTTGTTCGCTTTTCCTTCCTATTCTAAGTCTAGCCTAATGCAAATATTTTTTCTCAGACTTATGCCCTTATTATATACCATTTTGTGGATTTTGCAAGTATTTTGCAATATTCTTTTTATTAAGCCCCTGTAAATTTTTTCTAAGTTCAATTTTTTTATATTTTTTTATGGACAACTTTATTTTGTTATTGTATAATAGGGATGTATAATTTTATGAAAGTGAGGAAATTAAGATGTTAGATGACAAAAACAACACAATGAAAAATGGACAAGATAACAGAAATTTGTCTGACGTTTTTAAAGAGTTGCAAGAAATTCGATATTCTAGTGCAAATCAAGTTACTACATCTTCAAAACCTAAAGCAAATAAACAAGATAGACCAAAGGCAAAAGTTTCTTTTATTGATAGCAATGACATATCTTTTGATAACAAAAAAGGTGTAAAACTTTCTAACTTAATAATTGTTTTCGTTATTTTAGTTTTAGTCATTATTGCTATATTTCCTATGAACGTATTTTCAGTTGAAACAGGAAATACAACAGAAGATTCTGAAGAAGTTGTAGAAACAGCATCTATTCCTACTAATTTTGAAATAAATAGACGAGCTTTGAATATGCAAAAGATAATTTCTGAAAACTCAAGCTTTGAGAAAGTAAAGGAACAAGTTTCTGAAGAAAGAGAAATTGAATATGAGATTCAAACTAGGCAAAATCCAACACTTCCAAGAGGAGAACAAGTTGTTCTTCAAGAAGGTGCGGTAGGTAAAGAAAATGTTTCTTTGGTTAAAACATATGAAAATGGTGAATTTACAGAGGAAATCATTTTAGCAAAAGAAACAATTGTAGAACCAACACCTCAAATTTTGGATATTGGGACTTCAGATTTCTTAGCAGACTTAAATATACATATTGGTGATACAGTATATCTAAATAAAACTTCAACATTAAGAAAAGAAGCTTCCGAAGATGCTGAGGAAGTTGCAGAAATACAAAATTACATAGATGTAACACTTCTTGAATTACCAAGTGAAGACTGGTGTAAAGTATCTTTTGATACAATCGAAGGTTATTTACCTACTGACGTGTTAACTTCATCTAGTAAAACTCCAAGCATTATCGAAAGAAATAGAATTCAAAGAATTTTAATGAATGTTAACATTGAAATGGAATTAAATAAATCTACAGGCTTAACATTAAAAGATTATCAAAAAATCTTTACAGATTTACCAAATGATACAAATGGAATTTTTGAAGAAAATGCAGAAGTCTTTTATAACATGGACAAGAAGTATAATGTAAATGGTATCTTTATAGCTTCTATTGCTATTCATGAAAGTGCCTGGGGTACATCACAAATCGCAGAAGATAAAAATAACTTATTTGGTTATGGTTCTTATGACGAAACACCTTATGAGTCTTCTTATGAATTTGATTCATATGCAGATGGAATTGAAACTGTAACAAAATCATTAGTTAAATATTACTTAAATCCTGCTGGAACAAAAATTTATGACGGAGAAACAGCAAGTGCTTGGTATTACAACGGTCCTACAGTAGAAGGTGTTAACCAAAGATATGCAAGTGACCCAGATTGGCATACAAAAGTATATTCTTACATGGAAATGTTATATAATAGACTTAGCTAAAAGGAGTCATTATGAAAAAGATTAAAATTAAACATCATAAAACTGTTATGACAATTTTAATATTAATATTATGCTTGCTAGCATTTTTATATTATGATTTGATTTTTAGAACAACATATGCAAAAGATGAATTTTCTACCCAAATGGAAAAAATAGCAGAGCAAACTGAAAATCCCGTTTTTAAAATTCAAAGAATTATTGTATATAGTAGTGCAAATGCTATTGATACAAGTGAGAATGAGTCTTTACAAGATCTAAGTATATTGCAATATAGCGATATTGCAATATACTTAGACAATACCAGTACAGTTTATGATCTTACAAATGAAAATACTGTTAAAGAATTATATATTGATAATATTAGTATTTCTACTGGTTCTGATAAAGGGCATCAATATGTAAATTACAAAAATGCGTTAGATTTTGCTAAATATAAGGAAATTGAAGAACCTGATAGTGATAAAATAGAATACAATATTGTTAATACAAATGATGAAAATAATAATACTGATTATGAAATACCAACATTTTACACAGATTGTTCAAATCCCATTACTTTAGAATACATGAATGAAGATATTATTACAAATTATGCTGCATCTTCTGATTCTAATACAATTTCTTTTAATGGTAAAGTATTGCAAGAAGCTGGAATTGATTTGAATGATGTAAATTATTCTTTGAATTTTACAATTCATATTATTAATAACTTAAATGAAGAATTTATTTGTCCTGTAAGACTTAAAATAGATTTAAGCGGAGAAGATGGTGGTATTTATAAGGGATATGAATATGACAATACAACTGTTTCAGGTTACGAATATAATTTTATTAAGATTGTAAAATAATAGGAACGTGTCAAATCATTTCAAAAATGAAACAATTTGGCACGTTCCCATTCTTTATTTATTTTGATTTTAATGCTCTAAATGAATTTAGTACAGCTAATACTGTGACACCTACATCTGCAAATACTGCTGCCCACATAGAAGTCAATCCAAATGCACTTAATATTAGAACGCCCATTTTTACAATTAATGCAAAACTTATATTTTGGTATACAATCTTTAAAGTTTTTCTTGAAATTTTCATAGCTGTTGCAATTTTAGATGGTTCATCTGTCATAATGACAATATCTGCTGCTTCTATTGCTGCATCTGAACCTAAAGCTCCCATCGCAATTCCAATATCTGCTCTTGCTAGTACTGGGGCATCATTAATTCCATCTCCAATAAAAGCTAATTTTGCTTCTTCATCTTTGTCTTTCAATAATTCTTCTAATTTGTTTACTTTATCTACTGGTAATAGTTCACTATATACCTCATCAAGTTTTAATTCTTGATTTACTCTTTCTGCCACATCTTTGTTATCTCCTGTTAGCATAACTGTTTTTTTCACGCCTGCCTGCTTTAATTCTTGAATTGCTTTTTTAGAATCTTCTTTTATCTTATCACTAATTAAGATATATCCAGCATATTGTTTATTGATTGCTACATAAACGACTGTTCCCATTTCTTCTACTGGTTTTACATTTTCTAGATTTAATTCCTTCATTAATTTTATATTTCCACAAGCGACTTGCTTTTCGTCGATTTTACTGATAATTCCTTTTCCTGCTACTTCTTTACTGTCAAGAATTCGCTTCTTATCAATTTCTTTTCCATATGCTTTTTGTATAGAAAGTGATATTGGATGATTTGAATAACTTTCACAATATGCTGATAATTCTAACAATTTTTCTTGATCAATCCATTTTTCATTTGCAATTTTCTGTACATCAAAAACGCCTTCTGTTAATGTTCCTGTTTTATCAAATACTGCAATTTCTGTTTTAGATAGTAACTCTAAATAATTACTGCCTTTAACCAATATTCCCTTTTTAGATGCTGAACCAATTCCGCTGAAAAAGCTAAGTGGAACAGATATAACTAATGCACATGGACAAGATACCACTAAAAATGTAAGCGCTCTATATACCCAACCTAACATATCTGTTTTTGTTATAAATGGCGGAATAAAAGCAATTATTAATGCTAAAAATACAACAATTGGTGTATAGTATTTTGAAAATTTGGTAATAAAATTTTCTGTTTTGGCTTTTTTGTTTGTCGCATTTTCAACCAAATCTAATATTTTACTAACTGTCGATTCTCCAAATTCTTTTTCTACCCTTATTTCTAAAACACCATTTAAGTTAATACATCCACTTAAAATTTTGTCATTTATATTTACTTCTCTTGGAACAGATTCCCCTGTTAAAGCAGATGTATCTAACATTGAAGTTCCTTCCACCACAATTCCATCTAGTGGAACTTTCTCTCCTGGTTTTACAACAATTGTATCACCAATTTTTACTTCTTCTGGTGATTTCTTTTCAAGCTTTCCATCTATTTTCACATTTGCATAATCTGGTCTAATATCCATTAAACTTGCAATTGATTTTCTGGATTTTTTTACTGCATAACTTTGGAAATACTCTCCTACTTGGTAAAATAGCATAACAGCTACTGCTTCTGGAAATTCTTGAATTGCAAATGCTCCAATAGTTGCAATACTCATTAAAAAATTTTCGTCAAAAAATTCTCCATGAAAAATATTGATAATCGCTTCTTTTAATACTTCAAATCCAACAATTAAGTAACTTAGGACATATAAAATAATTTGTATTATTGAAATTATTTGTTCATCTATATTCAAAAAATTTATTTTTTCTATCAATACAGCTATAAAAAAAATGATAGCTGAGATTATGATTTTTCTCAATCTTTTTTCCATTTTACTTTCCTTTCCTTCTTATTCTTTGTTGATTGTGTGTAAAATACCTTTTTCTATAATGTTACGAGTACAAGTATCTGCTAATGAATAATACACATTTTTACCTTCTCTTCGGTATTTTACAAGGTTTGATTCTTTTAATGCTTTTAGTTGATGTGAAATCGCTGATTTTGTCATATTTGTTAGCACTGCCAAATCACATACACACATTTCTTGAACATCTAATGCCCATAAGATTTTTATTTTTGTTGCATCACTAAATATTTTATAAAAATTTGCTAAAGATTCTATTTTTTTATCTGATAACATATGGTCTTTAACTGTATCCACCACATCTTGATGAATACTATTACAATCACACATTTCAATTCTTGCAACCATATTTTTTCTCCTTTCTATGTACAGTTGAATATACATTCAATTATCTTTTACTATATTATAGTTGGATAATTATTCAATTGTCAATAGTTTTTATAAATTAATTGACATTATTTTTTATTTGTTACCACTGTTTATTTTACTCGCATTAATCATTGTTATTTTGATTTTAAAAGAATTAGATAATTCGACAAAAAGACTAGGATCTGCCCTCCTAGTCTTTTTCAAATGTTACATTTTCACAAATGTTATACATCAAATTAACTTGCTTATAAGCTAAATATAGTATACTACTTTAATCATTATAAAATTTTTACCATGTTCGCTTGTTTTTTGTTGTAAAATATTGTAATATGTTAGCAACCTTTCTTGTCAAAAGGCAGTTCTTTACCTAGGAACGGAAAGGGGGAAGCACATATGACAAACGCAGAACTAATTTTGCAACTAGTAGATAAATTATTAAAACAAAAAGAAGAAATTGAAACATTAAAATCTACGAAAGCAAATACAAAAGATGAAAAGATTAAAGCAGATAATACATAATAGTATTGTCAAACAGGATAGAATGTTGTGGTCTATCCTGTTTTTATATAAAAAAAGTATGTGTAGTTGTGATACACATACAAGCACAAATGACATTCGCAGAACTTTGAATGTTTTGTTTAATGTAACTATATAATAACATCTTTTT
>CALXAE010000031.1 GCA_944386205.1 uncultured Clostridia bacterium | reverse complement strand
TTCCTTCAAATGCCAGTGGATATTTCTCTAGCAATTGGATGGAGAGAATCATTAACAAACTTTGTAATTGCAATCTTACCACTTGTAATAGTTATTTTATATTCTTTAAATTTAAAAACAAAAATTCAAAATAAAATTGCTGTTATTACACAAAAAGGTTACGACGAAAAAATACAGTGGGAAGCCTTAAAGAGATATTTAGAAGATTATTCATTGCTAGATGAAAAAGAAATACCACAATTGGCTATATGGGAAAGATATCTTGTTTATGCAACAGCTTTTGGAATTGCCAATAAAGTAATCGACCAAATGAAAGCAAAATATCCAAAGGTATTTATTGAAGAAACATGGGATACAGAAATGAAAAATACTTATCCAATTATATATTTTTCAACCAATCCAATTTATTTTTCAACACACACGATTGGAACTTCACCAATATCTATGCTAAACCAAGGGGTATCAAAAGCATATTCAACATCTGTTGCAGAAATTGCAGCACATAGTTCCTCAAGTGGTTCCGGAGGAGGCGGAGGCTTCTCTGGAGGTGGCGGACGGCGGAGGAGGCCGGAGGCCGGAATGGGAGGAAGATAGAGTTATAGTTTTAAGCTTCAAGTTAATATAACTTGGAGCTTTTTGTAAGTTTATTTTATTTCCTACAAAATGATCAAAAATTTTCTTAATATATGTAACAAAAAGATTTTTTTTGACACTAATAAAGTGAAAGGAGGAAAAGTTATGCAGAATATGGAAGAAATATATGATAAATATTCAAAAATTGTATATAAATATATATTCTGCTTAACAGGGAAAAAAGAAATAGCTGAAGAAATCGTGCAAGAAACATTTTTAGTTGCTATAGAAAACATTGATAAATTTGAAAATAAATGCAAAATATCTACCTGGTTGTGTCAAATAGCAAAATACATTTGGTTTAATCAATATAAAAAGGAAAAAAAGAAAAAAGAGATTCCAATTAATACATTAGAAAACAGCTTATTTATAGAAGAGACAATAGAAGAAATTGTCAGCCAAAAAGAAGAAAAATTGGAACTATTGAAAAAAATTCAAAAGTTAAATGAAGAAACTAGAAATGTCATGTATTTACGAATATTAGGAAATTTAGAATATGAGGAAATAGGGGAGATAATGGGAAAGACTTCTAATTGGGCTAGAGTTACTTTTTTTCGTGGAAAGCAAAAAATGAGAGGAGATAAAGAAAATGAAAAAAGAATGTGAAATTGTACAAGATTTGATTTTTGGATATTGTGATGGGACATTAAATCCAGCTTCTAAAGAATTAGTGGAAAAACATTTAATAAAATGTGATGAATGTAAAAGAGTTTATGAAGAAATAAAAAAAGATAAAACAGTTGATGATGATAAAGAAGATAAAATCGAAATAGATTATTTAAAAAGAGTAAATAAAAAATTGAAAAGAAAAAAAATTATTATAGCAATTGCTAGTATATTTATTGTATTACTTGTTATTCTACATATTATTGCATTTATTAGTTATTATCATTACCACACAACCATAGAAATTTTTATGAATGAAAATATGTCAGAAGAAGAAATAGAGAATATTAGAAAACAAATAGAAAATCAGTCTGAAGATGTTGAAATTACATATGTCTCTCCAGAAGAACAATTAGAAAAAATGAAACAAAGATTTAAAGAAAATCAGGATTTGTTAGATGGATATAATGAAGAAAATAATATATTTCCACCATCTTTTATTATAAAAACGAAAACAATAAAAGATATGGAGAAAATAGAAAAAAATTTAGAAGGGGTAAATGGTATTAAGAAGATTTCTTCAACTTCTAGCAATTTATATGAATCTTTAATCATGAATATTTATACTATGCTACATAATGATAATTTTTAACAAAAAAACTTTAACAAATATTAATTGATAAAATATTTAATTTATGATATATAAATATATAGCAAATTACTTGAACCATTTTGTTTAAAATATGAATATAGTAGAAAAGAAGGAAAATATGGATATAAATATTTTAGAATTAACAAATGAAGATTTAAAAGAAATTTTTAAAAAAAGAGAAAAAGACAGTCATAAAGGAACTTATGGATATGTAGGAATTATAGGAGGCTGTATGGAATATACAGGAGCCATTAAACTTGCAAGCATGAGTTCTGCAGCCTTGAGAGCTGGTTGTGGTGTTATTAGAGTTATTGTACCTAAAAGTGTAGAAAGTGTTGTTGCACCATATTTATTAGAACAAACCATTTTTCCAATAGAGAATGATGCAGAAGAAAAAATGAAATTTCATCAAGAAGAAATTGATATGGGATTGGAGAAACTAAAGGCTATAGCAATCGGAATGGGATGGGGAAAAGGTAAAGATAACGAAAAGATTTTAGAATATATTTTGCAAAATAAAGATATTCCTTGCATCATAGATGCAGATGGATTAAATACCTTATCACAAATGAATTTAGAAATTTTGCAAAAAACAAATTGTAAAGTTATATTAACACCACATTTAAAAGAATTTGAAAGACTATCAAAAATTCCGATGGAAAAAATAAAAGAAAATCCAATAGAAATTGCTAAAGATTTTGCTGATAAATATCAAGTTATTTTGTTATTAAAAGGAAGTACAACAATTGTAACAGATGGTATAAATACATATTTAGTAAAAAGAGGTTGCCCTGGAATGGCAACAGCAGGCAGTGGAGACGTATTATCAGGCATTTTGGTCGGTATGCTAGGCTATCAAGAAGCAACCGTCAAAACAATTGCAGTAGGTAGTTATTTGGCAGGAATTGCAGGAGAATTGGCTCAAGAAAAATATACAGATATTAGTATGAAGGCATCTGATACAATTGAAATGATTCCAGAAGCTATTAAAAAAATACGATGCTTAAAAGAGAATATTAAATTTTAAATTAAGCCCCAGCTATTCTATATTATTTTTTATAAAATTATGAATGTAAATAGAATAGCTGGGGGGATTATTATATAATAATATTTTCTATAAATTTGCTAAAGGATTACTTTCAACAGCATTCCTAACTTGGGTATTATCAACATGTGTATAAATTTCTGTAGTAGAAATACTTTCATGTCCTAAAAGCACTTGTAAAGCACGAATATCTACATTTCCATATTGATACATTAAAGTAGCAGCTGTATGACGCAATTTATGTACAGAATATTTATTGGTATCAAGTCCAGCAGCTTGTAATTCTTTATTGACAATATATTGGACTGTTCTCTTACTAATTCTCTCACGACGTTCACTTAAGAATAATGCTTTGTGAGAATTTAATTTATCTACTTTGACACCTTCTTTAGGACGCACTTGTAAATATTCACTAATCGCCTTTAAGCAAGCTTGGTTTAAATAAATTGTTCTTTCTTTATTTCCTTTACCTATAACATTTAATTTTGCTTCACTAAAATCAATATCTTTGATATCAATTCCAACTAATTCAGACAAACGAAGTCCACAATTTAAAAATAGAGTAATGATAGCATAATCTCTTTGGTAATTTCGATTATCTTCGTTTTCTGTAACATTCAATAATCGTTTACTTTCTTCTAAATTTAGGTATTTAGGAAGTCTCTTATCTGCCTTTGGCGTTTCTAAATTTTGCGCAGGATTGACTTCTATTAATTTGGATTTTTGAGAAAGATATTTAAAGAAAATTCTAATCGTAGAAACTTTTCTTGCCCTTGTAGCAGACTTGCTTTTAAGCTCTATTGCCATATAACTTATAAATGCATGAATATCTTCCAAAGTGATTTTTTTAACCACACTAATTGGAATATCTTTAATTTCAATTTTGGCAAAATCGGTTTCATCTGTCATATGAAAATGAATTTTTATAAAACGAAAGAACATTGCTAAATCATAGTTATATTCTTTAATACTGTTTGGTGATTTATTTAAAATCGTGGCACTATAATCTAAAAAAGAATTTATAAAGTCAGGATTTTCTTCTCTTTTGAACATATAATTTTCACACTCCTTTAGTATATATAGTATTATATCTCAATAAATTTAAAAAAGAAATAGAATTGAAAAAAGTTTTGCGCAAAGTTTTTTCAAGCACATTCAAAATTTATTAAATATATAGATATCACAGCTTCACAGAGAAATGTTATTAATTGTTAAGATTTGATTTTTTTAGTTATTGTGATATACTATTGATGAAATTAAAAATAAAGGATAGTGAATATATGTTTAATGATAATCATGAAGAACTTCCAAAAGCTATGAGAAAAATGCAAAAGGAAAAAGAAGAACGAGAAAAATTCATAGAGGAAGAAAATAAAAAGAAATATAAAAACAAACACAAAAAAAATGGAAAGAATAAGCATCGTAAAAACAAAAATGAAGAAAATGATATGGATTATAAGAAAGCTATAAAGAAAAAGAAAATCAAGAAAATTATCATCACTATCGTTATTGTTATCATTGTTATTTTAGCAATTATATTGGGAATTTCAGCATATAACTGGAAACAGATAACAACAGATATGTTCTTAAATGAAAATTCGGTTGTCGTAGATTCTGACGGCAATGTGATTGCAGAACTTGGTAGTGAAAGAAAGAAAATAAAAATTGAAAATGAAGATATGCCAGAAAATTTAAAAGATGCCTATGTTTCTATTGAAGATGAGCGATATTATAGACACCATGGTGTTGACATTCGTAGAACAGGTTCAGCCATTATTTCTTATGTGTTTAGTGGAGGAAATTCATCTTTTGGAGGAAGTACTATTACACAGCAATTGGTAAAAAATCTAACAGGAGACAATTCAGATTCTGTATTTAGAAAAGTAAAAGAATGGTGGAAAGCATATCAGTTAGAATGGTATTTTTCAAAAGAAGAAATATTAGACTTGTATCTAAATGTTATATATGTTGGGCCAAATATATATGGTGTAGGTGCTGGAAGTGAATATTATTTTAGTAAAGATGTGCAAGAATTAAGCTTAGCAGAATGTGCATTTTTAGCAGGAATTAATAATTCACCAAATTCATATAATCCATTTGATGACGAAACAGATAACACAGAAAAAATCCGTAACAGAACGATAACCATATTAGACAAAATGTTAGAATTAGAAAATATCACAGAAGAAGAATATAATACGGCTGTGGCAGAAGTTGAAAATGGTTTAGACTTTAATCAAGGAACTGTAGAATCAGGAAATGGCATATATTCTTATCACACAGATGCCCTAATCAACGAAATTATTACAGATATTGCAGACAAGAAAAATATAACAGAAGATTTTGCTACAAATTATTTATATTTAGGTGGATTAACAATCAATAGTACACAAAATTCAAGTATACAGGACGAAACAGAAACAGAATTTAACAAAAGACAATATAATATTGCATCAAGACAGGGAGGAGACCCAGCACAAGCAGCCATGGTTATTATTGACCATCAAACAGGTCAAGTCGTAGCTTGTGTCGGAGGGCTAGGAGAAAAAGACACAGCAAGAGGATTAAATAGAGCAACCCAAAGTACAAGACAAACGGGTTCTTCTATCAAGCCATTAGCCGTATTAGCACCTGGAATTGATAAGAAAAATTTCACAGCTGCTACGATATATTCAGATGTTCAAAAAACATTTGAAGGAAATTATAGTCCAGAAAACTATGATGGCTATTTAGGAAATATAACGGTTAGAAGAGCAGTAGAATCTTCTCAAAACATTCCATTTGTAGAAATGATGGAAGAAATTGGACCTAAAACAGCTATTTCTTACTTAGAAGATATGGGAATTACGAGCCTAACAGAAAAAGATGAAAGCTTATCATTAGCATTAGGTGGATTAGACCAAGGAATTACACCTTTAGAAATGGCTGCAGGTTATGCAACAATAGCTAATGACGGTGTATATATAGAACCTACTTTTTATACAGACATAACAAATCAATCAGGAAAAACGATTGTAGAAGCAAATCCAGAATCTCATAGAGTATTTTCTACGCAAGTGGCATATATCTTAAAAGAAATATTGACACAGCCAGTTACAGGAAACGATGGAACAGCAACCTATTGTGCTATTTCAGGAATTGATGTAGCAGCAAAAACAGGAACAACAGATGATAATTTTGATAGATGGTTATGTGGATTTACGCCATATTACACAGCAGCAACTTGGTTTGGATATGACCAAAATGAAACAATTTACTTCAATAGACAAAATCCAGCAGGAATTATCTGGGCAAATGTTATGAGAAATATTCATTCAGGGCTAGATAGTGCAAGATTTGAACAACCTAGTTGGATACAGACTGCAACAATATGTGCAGATTCAGGCGGAATTGCGAATAGTGGTTGTACCAATACTTATGAAGAATATTTCTTATGGGGAACTAGACCAGATAATTGTACAGAACATTCTGGAAGTAGAGTTACAACAGATAATAATCAAAATGAGCAAAGAGAAGAAACAAATCAAAATGTATTTAATGAAGACTTAACATTAGACCCAAGCTTAGAAAATGAAATTCCAGAAAACAACACTGTAACAAACAATACAACAAATAGTACAAATACATCAACGAATACAAATACGACCAATACGACAAATACAGATAGAGACAATACAACTTCAAACAATACAAGTAACACAAATTCTGTAACAAATAATACAACAAATACTTCTGGAGGAACAAATACATCAACTGATAGTACAAATACTACAAGACCAAGCACAAATACAAGTACCAACACAAGTAACTCTACAACAGATACTTCTACTTCGGAAAATGCAGGAGAAATTGAATAATAAGTAAACAAGAGAACATTTTTAGTGTTTCTCTTGTTTTGACCATTATGTTAATTTGTGGTATAATATAAAGTGAACTGTAAATACAGTATCAAAGTAAAGGAGGGCACTATTATGAAAAGTGCGAAAACAAAAGAAAAAGTTGAAAAATTTGCAAAGGAGATTGTACGGAATCCAGACTTAGTGTATTTACTGGGACTGATGCAAGGGTCACAAACTCGTAACAAGACGTTCGTTGACTTTTCTGAGGAACTTCAGGAGACCTGGTTTGAAGCAAGCAACCAGGAGAGACTGTACGAAAATCTCCGTAAGGCGGTAGCAGGAGAGGTAAGGGAACTGCTGGAAAGTAATAAAAAACTGAAGTACATTACCATTGCAAAAATTTCTTATATTTTTACCGAAAAAGAATTTGGTACAATGGTGAATGAGTCAGGACATAAAAATGAGAACATCGAAAAAATGTTTATCATTAAAGAACTCTCCAGAGTCCTGGAAAATGCACATATGCTTGGTGGAGAAGTAGAATTGAACAATATCATAAAATCCGCTAAGAGAATCTACTCTTTTGCAAAACGAGAGAAAGGAGGGAAGGGGTAAAAGCCTTCCTTCCACATGCACATGTTGATCTTTATGAATAAAGGGAGGAAAATGATGATCAAATTAAAAACAATGATTGGCTGGAATTATAAAGAGGCATGGAATTTTTTCACTCAAAATGCATACCAGCAATATATTCCAGAAGCAGAGTTGTATGTGAAAAGTTTAGATGTTTCACCCACTCTTGATTTACGGAATAATCCGCAAGCACATTCATTAATCATGAATTCCATCAATCCAAGAAGCTTTATTTTAATTGATGGAGCAAGTGCCAATGGTAAAACAACATTGGCAGAAAGAATTGCAAAGCAAACTAATGGGATAATAGTAGATATTGACTTGCTTTGCAAGGATTGGATGGAAGAGCAAATGCAGACTGTAAAAACTCGAGTAGAAATGTTTGAGCTGATTACAAATATGGATGAATTAACAGATCAGTATCTACTAGACGAATTGGAAAATATAATTTACAAAAAAAGTAAATTAGGAAGACCTGTCATTTTAGTAGGAATGTATTTAGAACTTATTTATCGGGCGATTATATCTAGAACACTCGGCAAGTATTTTGAAAGAGTGATAAGTCTGGTGTGCTGTGAAAAAAGTTTTCGGAAGGTTGAAAATTTTATCAACGAAAGAAATAAAAAATTTTCATCAGATTTACCCTTCGAGAAAGAAAAATGTTTACAGCAGTACAGATATGCCAAACAATTTATAGAGCGGGCAAATGGCTTTTTTCTGGGCGTTGGCATGACGTCATCATTTATCGTTGACAGCACTGTGAGCAACATGTTTAAGTAATTACTAACCCCTGATATGATACATTTTGTTATAAAACTATGTATCATATCAGGGGCTTTATTGTTGAATAGGAAGAATCTTTTTATTTTAGTATTATAGAAAACACATCATTGTTCCATTTATTAAAGTAATTCAAATCTTCTAATATAAAATAATTAAGCAATATTTTAGCTGAAAAATGATATAAATAATAAGTAAGAAAAAGTGCTAAAAAACTTAAACCAATTAATAAAGCAATATGAAAATCAAATACGAATATACATGCAATTATAAGTACAATTCCAGCCCAAACCACATAAATTGCTTTACTTTTTTCTTTGGATACTGAACACATTCCCATATAAGAAAACCATAAAATAATAAATAAAATAGAATACAAAATTCCAAACCATTTAAACACAAAAAAGCTATAAATACAGCAAGCAAAAACAATAATATATATAAAAAAATGAAGAAGAATAGCAGGTATAAATTTAATTTCCATAAGTAGTATTTGTCTAGCTTTTGCTAAATTTACAGACAATTTCACTTTTCCTTCTTTATAATCTTTTTTAAATGTTTCATATTCTTTTTCGTTCATATAATTTCATCTCCTTTTACTTTCTATACAATAATAACAATTCTATGTTAAAAAAAATGTTGAAAAAGGTAATATTTTATAAAACAGGGATAATAGTTTATGAAATAGTTTCAGTTTTGTGTACAATTCCTGAAAAGTATAGATATTATATTTTTTGCCATTCCAATACTAATCAAATTTGAAAATTAAAATCCATTATGATACAATGTCATAGGAAATTTTTAAATATATTGTTATGCTAAATGAAAAATTCAGCAAAAAAAGATTGGAGGAATGAAAAATGAATGTACAAAAATTCACACAGAAATCTTTAGAAGCAATACAGAAAGCACAAGATTTAGCAGTGCAAAATCAAAATTCACAAATCGAAGAAGAACACTTAATTTTAGCTTTATTAGAGCAAGAAGATAGCTTAATTAAAGAGCTATTCAATAAAATGGGAATACCAGAAAACTTTGAAAGAGATATCAGAAATAAAGTAGAAAATGACCCTAAAATGATAGGAGGAGCTAGAAAAGCAGATAGCATATATGTTTCTCAAGATGTTGATATGGTATTAACAAAATCTGAGAAGATAGCAGATAAGATGAAAGATGAATATGTTTCAGTAGAACATTTAATGCTTTCAATATTTGACAACCCAAGTAACGACATAAAAGAAATATTTAAAAGATATAATATTAACAAAAATGATTTTTTAAAGGCATTATCAAGTGTAAGAGGCAATACTAGAGTAACAAGTGATAATCCAGAAAGTACATATGATGTCTTGAAAAAATATGGACAAGATTTAGTTCAAATGGCAAGAGAACAAAAGCTAGACCCAGTAATAGGTAGAGATACAGAAATAAGAAATGTTATTACCATTTTGTCAAGAAAAACAAAAAACAATCCATGTTTAATTGGTGAACCAGGTGTTGGAAAAACAGCAATTGCTGAAGGACTAGCATTAAGAATTGTAAGAGGAGATGTACCAGAAGGTTTACAAGATTGTACAATATTCTCTTTAGACATGGGATCCTTAGTTGCAGGTGCTAAATATAGAGGAGAATTTGAAGAAAGATTAAAAGCCGTTTTACAGGAAGTAAAGAAAAGTGAAGGAAAAATCATCCTATTTATCGACGAAATTCATACAATTGTTGGAGCTGGAAGAACAGATGGTGCAATGGATGCAGGCAATATCCTAAAACCAATGCTTGCAAGAGGAGAATTACATTGTATAGGTGCAACCACATTAAATGAATATAGACAATATATAGAAAAAGATCAAGCATTAGAAAGACGTTTCCAACCAGTCATGGTAGATGAACCAACTGTTGAAGATACCATTTCTATTTTAAGAGGATTAAAAGAAAGATATGAAGTATTTCACGGAGTAAAAATCTCTGACAATAGCTTAATTGCAGCAGCTACACTATCACATAGATATATATCAGATAGATTTTTACCAGATAAAGCAATAGATTTAGTGGACGAAGCATGTAGTTTAATAAAAACAGAAATGAAATCAATGCCAATAGAATTAGACGAAGTTTCAAGAAAAATTATGCAATTAGAAATAGAAGAAACAGCATTATCAAAAGAAAAAGATGAATTTTCAAAACAAAGATTAGAAGATATCAAGAAAGAAAAATCAGAACTTAAAACAAAATTTGATAGCATGAAAGCTAAATGGGATAATGAAAAAGAATCCATTGAAAAAGTACAAAAATTAAGAGAAGAAATAGAAAAAACAAATGGACAAATTGAACAAGCAGAAAGAAGCTATGACTTAAATAAAGTTGCAGAATTAAGATATGGAAAATTACCAGAATTACAAAAACAGTTAGAAGAAGAAGAGAAAAAAGAAAATAACAACGAAAATGTCTTGTTAAGAAATAAAGTAACAGCAGATGAAATTGCAGAAATTGTTTCAAGATGGACTGGAATTCCAGTAGCAAAACTTATGGAAGGCGAAAGAGAAAAAATATTACACTTAAAAGACCTTCTTCATAAAAGAGTAATAGGACAAGACGAAGCAGTTGAAGATGTTTCAGAAGCAATCATGAGGTCAAGAGCTGGAATCAGCGACCCTAAAAAGCCAATAGGTTCCTTCCTATTCTTAGGTCCAACAGGTGTTGGAAAAACAGAACTTGCCAAGAGTTTAGCTGAATGTTTATTTGATGATGAACATAATTTAATAAGAATTGATATGTCAGAATATATGGAAAAATATTCTACTTCAAGATTAATTGGTGCACCTCCAGGATATGTTGGTTATGAAGAAGGCGGACAATTAACAGAAGCAGTTAGAAGAAAACCATATTCCGTTGTTTTATTTGATGAAATTGAAAAAGCACATCCTGATGTATTTAATATCTTATTACAAGTATTAGATGATGGAAGAATAACAGATTCACAAGGAAGAACCATAGATTTTAAAAATACAATCATCATATTGACTTCAAATTTAGGTTCTGATTATATATTAGAAGGTATCAACGATAAAGGTGAGATTTCAAAAGAAGCGAAAGAACAAGTAAATGATTTATTAAAGAAAAGCTTTAGACCAGAATTTCTAAATCGTTTAGATGAGATTGTATTCTATAAACCACTAAAGAAAGAAGAAGTTACGAAAATACTAGACTTGTTAATAGCAGATTTGGAAAAAAGATTGGAAGATAAACATATTACATTAGAATTAACAAATAACGCAAAAGAATATTTGATTGATAATGGTTATGATGAAGTATATGGAGCTAGACCATTAAAGAGATTTGTTACGAAAAAATTAGAAACACTAATTGCTGAAAAAATATTAACCCAAGAAATTAAACCTTCAACGAAAGTAGTTGTTGATTGTAAAGATAATAAGCTTATAATATAAAAATTATATAAGAAAATGTAAAATAGATAACAAAAAACATAACAATCTATTGATTTATCGGTAAAATTTGAAAAAAGCATCAAAATATGGTAAAATATATATAAGATTGTAAAAGAGCAAAGTAAACGAAAGTTTATGACGCAAAGCCATAGGTCTAAAAGCATTTATGCTCATGATAGCTAGGCTACACAGAAGATAAGGGGTGGTTGTTATGAAAATAAAAAAAATATTGAAAATTATAGGAATTATAGTGGGAATCTTAATTATACTATTGTTGGTTCATACCATTAGAAATTATATAATTATTACAGATTTACAAGATAAATTTTCGCAATATTCTGATAGTTCTAATTATTATATAAAATCAATTGCAACAGAAGACAATGGAACAATTATAACTATGGAATATTATAGTAAAGACAATAAACAAGTTGTATTTTTAGAAAGAAATATAAATGGAGAAACTTCAAAAATATCAATGTATGATGATGGAGAAAAAACAGATACATTTTGGGATAATAAGGAAAACAAAATAGTTCAATTAGATAGTGAAACAATGATAGAAATAAATATCTACAATCGTTTAGAAACAGACAATAATTGGCAAACTTTTTTGGGTAGTATATTTGCAAGCGTAAAATCTACAAATTATAATGGAAAAGAATGTTATATTATAAAAGGATTTTTATCATCAAATTTACTAAATTTTGAAAGTGCAGAAATCTATGTAGAAAAAGATACAGGCCTATTTGTTAAAGCTATAGAAGGAAGCACAACTACAGAAAGAGAATATGAATTTGATAATGTTGAAGATACAGTATTTTCAGAGCCTGATATAAGTCAATATACTGTAAAAGCAGAAGAATAAGATTTAAGATATATGTATAGAACAGCTAAAAGCCTTTTAAAGATATATTGAAAAAAATATCAAAAATTATACATATTTTTAAAATATGTATAATTTTTTTAATTTTTTATACATATTTATTGAAAATGTATAAAAAAGGAAGAGAATGCAAAAGAAGTTGTAGATTATAGAAATGCTTTATGGCTTGGATATGAACAAATAAAAAAAGATGCTTATCAAGCATATAATTTAATTGGGTTATCTGAGTATGGATTTACTACACATACATTGAGACATACTGCTGCTACATTAATATATAGACAAACTAAAGATTTGCTGATTTTAAAAGAATTTCTAGGTCATGCACAATTAAGTACAACAGAAATATATACTCACGTTGTTAATGATGAAGTAAAAGAAGCAGTAGATAAAAATCCATTAAATGAATTTGTTTTTGAAAAAGTTGCGTAATAGGGAAGAGAGGGGATTAACATGAATCTAGATTTTGATATTGATAAAATTAGAAAAAATAAAATAGAATTATTAGATTGTCAAATAGATTTAATTTTAAGAAGTTTAGAATTCTATGCGTATACATATCAATTTATTTATCCAAGAAGGCATAAATCAGAATCAAAAGAAGAAAATTTGAGAATTTGTTTAGTTCGTGATACTTATGAACAAATCTTAAATCAATTTGGAATTTCCAAAAAACAAAATCCAATTGATGATAATGAAAATGACGAATTTGAAAATATTTCTAAAATTGCATAAAGGTATTGCAATTATACTTATAATGTGGTATAAGTATATTAATGAACAAAAAATAGTTTCTATGTCAAAAATAATGACGCACGAGAATCGATTTTAAGCCGTTTTTATTTTTAACTAATATAACTTGTTGAGTGCGAAACAGGCTAAAATAAAGTGTTTTGAGTAAATAGAGAAATTTAGGCTCTATATATTTTTCTCCTATCTCTTTTTGCACAAAACTTTGATTTTGCGCAATGTTATTTTAAAAGCTTAGAGACAAAAGACTTATCTGTCCTCTATCTCTCTTCCAAATTTTTCAATTTGTACAATGTTTTCTTTTTTATTAGATTTTTTGTAAATTTTATACAACATAATCGTATTTATTAGTAGCAAAAATAAAAAATCAAATAAAATAAATATATTAAATAAATGTTTTGCCATTTTATCATCTCCTAAAATCCTCTTTTTTTATATAATATTTTATATAATAAAATATTATAATTTGACATATAATAAAATATGTGCTAATATATATTTAGCTTAAGCAATAAATGAAGTTTTGCAAATAAAAAGGACTAGGTAACCTACTATAAACCTAGTCCTTTTCCCTATTTATTTAGCTCTTTTTATCAAAAAAATATTGAACCAAACGGTAAATATCCATTAGTTCAATATTTTCAATATATAATATGAAGAATACATCCAATTTAATCTATATATGTATATTCGTATTTTACTTAAATCTGCGCAAATAAGCATCCATTTTTTCAATAAATTCTTGATTATTTTTTGTTTTTGTCATTTCGCTAATTACTTGTTCTGTAACATCTGCAACTGGCATTGCATTCATTGCCTTTCTTAAAGCAAATACAGTTTCCCTTTCTGATGGTGTTAATAATAAATCTTCTCTTCTAGTACCAGATTTATTAATATCAATTGCAGGGAATATCCTTCTTTCTGACAATTTTCTGTCTAGATGAACTTCCATATTACCTGTACCTTTAAATTCTTCAAATATAACGTCATCCATTCTGCTACCTGTATCAATTAATGCTGTTGCCAATATTGTTAAGCTTCCCCCATTTTCAATGTTTCTTGCTGCGCCAAAGAATTTTTTTGGTTTATGCAATGCTGCTGGATCCATACCACCTGATAGAGTTCTTCCTGAAGATGGAATAACAAGGTTATATGCTCTGGTTAATCGTGTAATACTATCTAGCAATATAACAACATCTTTTTCTTGTTCAATTAATCTTTTGGCTCTGGCTAATACCATTTCTGCAACTTTTACATGATGTTCTGGTAGTTCATCAAATGTTGAGTGAATAACTTGACCTTTAATAGAACGTTTCATATCTGTTACTTCTTCTGGTCTTTCGTCAATTAAAAGTACAATTAATTCTACTTCTGGATTGTTTTGACTGATACTATTAGCAACTTTTTTCAATAATGTTGTTTTTCCTACTTTTGGAGGAGCTACAATCATTCCTCTTTGTCCTTTTCCTATTGGACACATTAAATCGATAATTCTAGTTGTATAATCATTTTGAGCAGTTTCTAATTTTAATTTTTCGTTTGGATATATAGGAATAAGTTCGTCAAATCTTTTTCTTTTTAAAGCTTTTTCTGGATGTTCTCCATTAACTTCTCCAACAAAAATTAATGAAGGAAATTTTTCGCCTTCTCTAAATCTAGAAATTCCCTTAATAATATCTCCTGTATCTAGTCTAAAACGTCTTATTTGTACCATAGATACATAAACATCTTTTTCACTAGATAAGAAATTGTCACCCCTTAAAAATCCGTATCCGTCAGGCATAATATCTAATATACCTTCAACAATTTCGTCGCCATCATTAGTTAATTTATAATCAACAATAGGTTCTCCATTTTCATCATATTGTCTTTCTGTTGTTACTTTTTTTATTTCATCATGATTGTTATTTTCATTCATTATATCTTCATCATTTTCATCTTCTTTATCAGCATTCAAAGATGGTGTTATTATTTGCTTTAATACAGCTATTAGTTCTTCTTTTTTTAATTTGGAAATATTTTTAATATTGTGTTCTTTTGCTAATGCTTTTAAATCTGTCAAATTCATTTCTTCTAAATTTATCATAAAACCTCCTATTTATATAAATGATCATTTTATTTTAATTCATTTATATTTTTTATAATTAAATATTTAATTTTATTTATACATTTTTAATATGGGAATAAAACCGAACCTAATACAAATAGTATTATATCATAAAAAATAAAAAAAATAAACAAAAATTTCCAAAAAAAGAATATAATCTAAAAGACTACATTCCTTGGTCTACATATATACGCTCATTAGGATGATACATATCCAATTTTTCTCTAGCCATTTCTTCAATGAACTCTAAAGAATTGACATTCTCTTTTTGTTCATTTAGCTCTTCATTAGTTGCTTTTTCTGAAGCTATTTGTTGGTTTAATTCTTCAGTATTTTTACTATATTCATTTAATGTTTTTTGTTGATCAATTAACACAAAAGCAACATATATAATAATAGCTATGATTAATAAATTTCTTAAAATTTTTTTATTTTTTTTCATAAGTAATTCTCCAATATATTAAAAGTTTCCATATATATTATTCTACAATTCTTTTTAAAATCCTTCTAATTTTTAGTGTTTTTTACAAATTTATTAGATATTTTTGTAAAATAATTTCGAATATTAATTATTATAAATGATATTGGTTTAAAAAATGTCTTTTTTAGCAATTTACCTATTGCTTTGAATGGGATTTCCACAATATGAAATATTGAAAGAAATATTTTTTTTATAATATTAATTATCGATAAACTGATTTTCAATATAAATTTGCTTACAAATATGATATATAACACAAGGCCAATTAATATTGCTATAAACATAAATAATCGAATCTCACCATTATTATGAACAAAGATAGAATATAGTATAATCAGACCTGTTAAAATCCAAAATAATGCATCTTCTATATAGGTTATAAAATCAGAGGTTTTAATGGCTTTTCTTAATATTCTGAAAGAATCAAATAATAAACCAATTATAATTCCATTAGTAATAAATATTAAGAATAAATATAGTTGTGAATGAATCATTATCTCCCCCTACTGCAAATCTTTATTTAAATATTTTGCTAATAAAGCTATTTTTTCCTTTTTCTACTTCTTTATTACTATATGCTAGATATGATATGTTTCCTTCAACTATTACTTCTGAAGTATCAATACTTAGTTTGGTAATTCTTAGACCTTCTCCTTTTATTGTTAGTAATCCTAGCTCTGTTTCAACCATTATAACTTGATCGTCAAAACTTAAAACATCTAAAACTCCTGAAATACTTAACTTTCCCCTATTTTCTAATATTAAATTTTGTACCACAGCTGTATTAATCGTTTTTCTCTCATCCATTGTCATATGCGTACCTCCAAATTTTTAATCTAAATTATATATATTCACAAGTTGTCTATTTTAGAACAATAGCGGGCT
>CALXAE010000030.1 GCA_944386205.1 uncultured Clostridia bacterium | reverse complement strand
AAATTTGAATCAAATTATAACTTAGAGCTTAAAAATATTGAAATCTAGGGAATTCCCCAGCCAAAAAAACTCATACGAATAATTAAGAAATCGTTACAAAATGAAAGATATATGATATAATAATATTGTAGAAATATGAGAAAATTTCAAAAAGATAGGAAGTGAAAATTTTATGAAGAAGATACCAGAAAATATTAATAAGATTATTAGTGAATTTATTACAGTAATAAATGATACTTTTGGGGATAGAGTAAAGAAAATTATTTTATATGGATCTTATGCTAGAGGTGATTTTAATACAAGTTCTGATATAGATATTATGATTTTAACAGATTTTACAGATGATGAAATAGTACAATATAGAAGTAAAATAGTTCAGATAGCATATGATATTGAGTGGAACAATAAGTTTGATATTCATTTATCACCATTAGTTAAGAATATGGATAGATTTAATTATTGGCTAGAGGCATTGCCTTTTTATAAGAATGTTCAGAAGGAAGGAGTGGTGTTAAGTGAGTCCTAAAATATATAAACAAGCATTAAAAAATAAGATTTGTAAATAAACATAGAGGAGCACCAAAAGGTGTTCTTTTTTTGCACAGGAAACTTAAATTTTTCACACAAGAACAAAAGTTTGCAAAAAATCTATTGACTTTTACAAACAAAATCTATATAATGTGAAAGAACTTATAAAAGACAAAGTAAAAAGCAATATAATGCGAAGAAAGGAATGAATCAAAAAATGAAGGAAGAATTTTTAAAATTATTAAGATCTGTAAATAGAGAAGGAATAGAAGAATTAATCAATTTTTTAGAAAAATCAGATTTTTTCAAAGCACCTGCAAGTACAAGATTTCATGGAGATCATGAAGGTGGACTAGTAGAACATAGTATAAAAGTATATGAAATTTTAAAACATAAAGTAGAACACAATATTAAAGGGGTAACAGTACCAGAAGAATCTATTATTATCATTGGATTATTACATGATATTTGTAAAACCAATTTTTATAAAGTAGATTATCGAAATGCAAAAAATGCCTTAGGTGTATGGGAAAAAGTACCATATTATACAATTGAAGATACCATACCATATGGGCATGGAGAAAAATCTGTTATGATGATTACAGAATATATGAAACTAACACCAGAAGAAAAATATGCTATCAGATGGCATATGGGATTTACAGAACCAAAAGAATCATATAATGCAATTGGTGCTACATATACCAAATATCCAATAGCATTATTAACACACGAAGCAGACTTGGAAGCTACATATTTTTATGATACATAAATGTCCAACTGGGGACGTTTCCAAATGGATAAAATAATTTGAGTGGTATTAAAATGCAATAAAAAATGATAGAGGAAAGGAAAGAAGAATGTTTGCATATATAAAAGGAACTTTAGAAATAAAAATGACAGAATACGTGGTTATTGATGTAGGGGGATTAGGCTACAAAGTATTCATGTCAAGTGTTGGAATGGACAATTTAGGAAATATAGGAGATCAAGTAAAAGTTTATACCTATTATAGAGTAAGAGAAGATGATATCAGTATATATGGATTTAATTCTAACGAGGAATTGAGAATGTTTGAATTGCTATTATCAGTTAGTGGTGTGGGGGCAAAAACAGCATTAGCAATGCTTGCTGTTTGTACACCTTCTGAATTTGTGTTGGCAATTGTATCAGAAGACATTAATGTATTAACATCAATTCCAGGAATTGGTCCTAAATCTGCTAAAAGAATTATTTTAGAATTAAAAGATAAAATCAAGAAGGAACAACAAATAGCAGAATTAACAAATGCAACAAATAAAGCAATTAGTGAAACAAATATGAAAGTTAAACAAATGATAGAAGATGATAATAAAGTACAAGAAGCAATTGCTGCATTACAAGTTTTAGGATATAACAAAAAAGAGATTGAAAAAGCCTTTATGGCACTAGATAAAACAGGTTTAAGTACAGAAGACTTAATTAAGAAGGGATTGACTATGTTAGCAAATTAATATCTTTAAAATAAAAAAGGAATGAGATAAAAATGAATAGTAATGAACCATTAGCATTTAGGATGAGACCCAAAACATTGGAAGAATATGTAGGACAAGAACATGTTTTAGGAAAAGATAAAATTTTATATAGAACAATAAAAGCAGATAGATTATCTAGTATTATATTATTTGGACCACCTGGTTGTGGTAAAACATCATTGGCAAGAGTAATTAGTGAAACCACAAAATATAAATTCTATAAAATTAATGCTGTTACTGCTGGTGTGGCAGACATAAAAAGAGTCATAGAAGAAACCAAAAACTTTATGTTAAATCCTACTGGAAAAAGTATATTGTTTATTGATGAGATACATAGATTTAACAAGTTACAACAAGATGCTTTACTTCCTTTTGTAGAAAATGGAACTATTATACTAATCGGTGCAACTACTGAAAATCCATATTTTGAAGTTAATAAGGCTTTAATTTCTAGGTCAATGGTAATTAAATTAGAACCATTAACCATGGAAAATATTTTTACTATATTAAAAAATGCACTTACAAGAAAAGATGGCTTAGGAGAATATAACATCAAAATAGAAGATGAGACATTAAAAAAATTAGCTATTATCGCAAATGGAGATGTTAGAACAGCTTTAAATGGTTTAGAAGTTGCAGTATTAACAACCAATATGGATGCAGATGGTTACATTCATATTACAGATGATATAATCAAAAACAGTGTGCAAGATAGAAAAGCAATTTTTGATAAAAATGGAGAAGCACACTATGATAATATTAGTGCATTTATTAAATCCATGAGAGGTTCAGACCCTGACGCGGTAGTATTTTATTTAGCAAGAGCCTTAAATGGGGGAGAAGATCCAATGTTTTTAGCAAGAAGAATTGTGATATGTGCTTCAGAAGATGTAGGACTAGCCAATCCACAAGCATTGGTAGTGGCAAATTCTGCTATGCAAGCAGTTCATATGGTAGGTATGCCAGAAGCAAGAATTATTTTATCAGAAGCTGCTGTATATGTAGCATTATCGAAAAAGTCAAATGCAAGTTATTTAGCAATTAATAAAGCATTAGAAGATGTAAAAAACAAAGAAACTGGAGAAGTACCAATGCATTTAAGAAATGCACCAATAGAAGATATGAAGAATTTAGGATATAGCAATGGATATTTATATCCACATGATTTTCCGGGACATTATGTAGAACAACAGTATTTACCAGATGAGATGGTAGGAACAAAATATTTTATAAAAGATGAAAATATTGATTTATGATAATTGAACAAATAATCATATAATAAAGATGACATTTTATAAAAGAACTGTCATCTTTATATTATTTTCGTGTATGATAAATAATTAGAAAGGAATGAAAATTAATATGGATAAAGATGGAAATGCTCGAAGGACAATAGAAAATAGTGATTGGAAAAACAAAGATGAAAAATATTTATTTGAATTGCAAAAATTTTTAGATATTACAGAAAATATAACAGATGAGGATTTGCGAAAAGAGGTAATAGCACAGATGCTAAAATGTGATAAAAGAGTTACACAATTAGCAGAAACAATTTTTGAAAACAATTGATAGATTTGGTATAAAATTATCAAATTTGTAAAAAATATAGAATATGAAAAATATCGTACAAAAAGTGATTATAGGTATATTTGCTGGAATTGTTAGTGGTTTGTTTTCAACAGGAGGGGGCATGCTTATTGTTCCTGCCTTGATATATTGGCTAAATATGGAGGATAAAAAGGCAAGAGGTACATCCATCTTTTGTATATTACCAATGGTTGTAACAAGTGGAATTTTCTATTATCAAAGTAATTATATAGACTGGAATATATCCATTTTGTGTGCGATTGGAGGAATGATAGGAGGATATATTGGAGCTAAGGTGTTAAAAAAAATACCAGCACAGTATTTAAAAATTGTATTCACTATATTTTTATTATATGCCTCTTATAAAATGATTTTTAGATAAAAGGAAAGCGTGAAAAACATGGTAGAAATTTTAATAGGAATTGCATCAGGAATCATAAGTGGAACAGGAATGGGAGGTGGAACTTTATTAATTTTCCTTTTAGTATATGTATTAGGAATTGAACAACATATAGCACAAGCCAGCAATTTAATTTTCTTTATACCTACTTCCATTATTGCCATTATCATAAATTTAAAAAATAAGAACATTGCAATAAAAACGGCAATTTTTATCTCAGTATTTGGTATACTTGGCGCTATTATTGGTGCCAATATATCTATAAAAATTGATGTTCAAATTTTACGAAAATGCTTTGGCATATTTTTGGCAGTGATTGCCATTCATGAAATTTATACCATTATAAAATGGTATAAAAAACAAAAAGTGAGAGATAATAGAGATAATAATAAAAAATGAAAAAATATTTAAGGAGAGGATGATGAATATGAAATTTGTAAAAGGTGTTGTTATAGGAGGATTATTAGTAACAGGGGCAGCAATGATTTATACAGAAATGGGAAGAACAACTAAAAAGAAAATGATGAAAAAAGGAAGACAAATGGTTAGAAAAATGGGAATAGTTTAAATAAATCGTAGTAAAAACAGATTTTTACGTAAATAAATAGACCTCAAACCTAGCAATTGTACATTATTTGTTTAATTTGCATACATGTATTCCATGGCATACAAATAAATAAAATAATGTAATTACTAGGTTTGAGGTTATTTATATATTAGTACTTAGAATGATTTCCTAATATTTTTCGTCGTATTTTTCATCACATTTCTTATCACATTTATCATCGTATTTCTCATCACATTTTTTATCGCATTTTTCATCTTTTTTGTCTTTACATTTATCAGTTTCTATAAAGCAATCACATTTTTCGTGTTTTTCACCTTTTAGACATTTTCCTTCATGATGACATTTTGCACAAATTTTTATTTTTTTAGTATCATTTACCCAGATTTGAAGTGCATATTGTTTTCCTGGACATAAAGGTCCGAAAACAAACTCTCCTTCGCAGTCGGTAAAAGTATGCCCAATTGGTCTACGTTCTTCTTTACCACAGTCATAAAAAATTTCAACTAATTTAACAACAGCGTCTGCAACTGGTTCTTTAAAACAATTTTTTACAACACCATAGATGACATCACGATTGTCTTCTGGTAAAGTTATATCAAGGTCAAATTGTTTACCTCCAGAAATGACACCATCAATGTCTAAAATTTGACATGGCTTTCTATTATTCTCCATTAAAAATCATCCTTTCTTCTATTCTAGAAAATTGAATTTCTAGAATTTCAAAATAATATTAACAACTTAAGTTGCTTTATATATAATATGTTGAAAAAAGTCGAAAGTGAAAAAATAAAATAAAAATTATAATTTTATTTCTTTGGATATAAATGGTATAAAAAATCCACTATTTGCAAACAATATGTGTAAAACATATTTGCAAGGAGTGGAATTTTTTTGAAAACGAATAAAATATTAAAAATTGATGGGACAACATTAGACAAAAAGCAATTAGAAAACCATTTGCAAAAAATTGCAGCAAATCATAATTTAACAAATAAACCAGCAAAAGAAACTTATCCAATTCCAGCATTATTAGAAAATTATGAGACAATAAAAACAGTATATAATTTATTAAATGAACATGTAAAATTAGGAATTAATACACATCCAGCAGGAGAATGGTTATTAGATAATTTCTATATTATAGAAGAGACAGTAAAACAGATACAAAAAGAATTGACCTTAAAAAAATATATGAATTTTTTAGGAATTAGCAATGGAAGATATAAAGGATTTGCCAGAATATATGTGTTAGCAGCAGAAATTGTGGCATATACAGATAATAAAATCGAAAAAGAAGATTTAGAAGATTATCTTGCAAGCTATCAAGAAAAAAAGACATTAAGTATGGAAGAAATCTGGAATATAGGCTTGTTTCTTCAAATTGCAATAATCGAAAACATTAGAGAGATTTGCGAAAAAATATATAGTAGCCAAATTCAAAAAGTAAAGGCAGAAAACATTGTTCAAAAATTAGTAGAAACATCACAAAACCATGAAACACATATATATCCTTTAAAAAATGTAAAAAAAGATATGTTAAATGATGTAAAATATCCGTTTATTGAATATATGTCATATATTTTAAAACGCTATGGAAAAAAAGGATATAGTTATCTAAAAATTTTAGATGAGATTGTAGAAATGACAGGAACAACTGTGCAAGATATTATCAAAAAAGAACATTTTGATATTGCTGTTAAAAAAGTTTCAATTGGAAATAGTATAACTAGTATTAAAACCATTCAAAGAATTAACTTTTTAGAAATATTTGAAAAGATTAATGGTGTAGAAGAAATTTTAAAACAAGATCCAGCAGGTGTATATCCAAAAATGGATAATGATACAAAGGAAAATTATCGAAATAAAATTAAAGAAATATCGAAAAAAACAAAGATATCTGAAATTTATATAGCCAAAAAGATTTTGCAATTAGCAAAAGAAAACGAAGCAGAAGGAAAAAAGGCACATATTGGATATTATATTATTGACAAAGGTAGTAATAAAATTTATCAGGAATTACAGTATAAAGTGCCAAAACAATTGAATAATCAAACAAAGCAAAAACTATATATTGCAGTAAATGCTGTTTTTTCGATTTTACTTTCTATTTTAATTAGTAGCATTTTAAATGTAAGGATTCAAAATATATGGGTATTTGTAATAAATATTCTTATTTTTCTTATTCCATCATCAGAAATTGTTATACAAATCATACAATATATTTTAAGTAAAATCGTGAAACCAAAACCAATTCCAAAAATTGATTTTTCCAAAGGAATTGATGAAGAAAATAGCTGTATGGTTGTTATCCCAACCATTTTAAAGAACAAAGAAAAAGTAAAAGAATTAATGCATAAATTAGAAGTCTATTATATTGCCAATCAATCTGAAAATTTGTATTTTACCTTATTAGGAGATTGCTCAGAAAGCAGTATGAAAGAAGAAAAAGCAGATAATGAAGTCATAGAAACAGGAACAAAACTGGCAGATGCATTAAACAAGAAATATGCAAACCAAAAACCATTTCCGATTTTTCATTTTATTTATCGTAAAAGAGAATGGAATGAGAAAGAAAATTGCTATTTAGGTTGGGAAAGAAAAAGAGGAATGCTTACACAATTTAATGAATATTTGTTAGGAAATGAAGAAAATCAATTTCGTGTAAATACCATAGAAGGTTATAAAGATTGTATTCCTAAAATAAAATATGTAATTACATTAGACGCAGATACAGATTTAATTCTAAATTCTGCTTTTGAACTTGTAGGTAGCATGGCACATATTTTAAATAAACCAGTTTTGAATGAAGAAAAAACGGTGGTAGTAGAAGGACATGGTATTATTCAGCCAAGAATTGGAATTAATTTAGACATTTCTTACAAAACATTATTTACTAGAACTTTTGCAGGAGCAGGTGGAATTGATTCTTACACAAATGCCATTTCAGATTTGTATCAAGATAATTTTGGAGAAGGCATTTTCACAGGAAAGGGAATTTATGATTTAGAGGTATTTTCTCAAGTCTTAAAAAATGCAATTCCAGAAAACACCGTATTAAGTCATGACCTATTAGAAGGCTGTTACTTGCGTTGTGGTTTAGCAACAGATATTTTGCTAATGGATGGGTATCCAACCAAGTATAATAGTTTTATGAACCGTTTGTCTAGGTGGATAAGAGGCGATTGGCAAATTACAAGTTGGCTAAAACAAAAAGTAAAGGGAAAAGAAGGAAATGTCCGAAATCCATTAAATTCTTTATCAAAATATAAGATTTTTGATAATTTAAGAAGAAGCTTGATAGAAATTGCCGTTATCGTTTCAATGATTGTATTTGTTATTTTAGGAAATATATATCATTTTGAAAGTTATCCATATATTATCATTAGTTTAATAGCAGTGGTTATATCAAATATATTAGAAATTTTTAATAATATGCTTGTCAAAAAAGAAGGCGAACATCAGCAAAAAAAATTCACACCCAAAATATCAGGATACAGAGGAATCTTTTTGAGAATGGTAATAACCATTAGTGTATTGCCATATAAAGCATATGTTTCCCTTATAGCAATTATCAAAACATTGTATCGAAAATGGATAAGTCATAAAAAATTATTAGAATGGATGACTTCAGAAGAAGCAGAAAAACAGGCGAGAAATGATGTCCTTTCGTATTTAAAACAAATGTGGATAAATTTAGCTTTTGGAATTTTAACAATTGGAATGGCTTTGAATTGTAAAAGTTTAGTTGGATATATATTGGGAATAGTATTAGGAATTATCTGGCTTTTGGCACCATTTATCATGTGGTATATTAGTAAAGAAAAACAAGAAATTCAAGCAGTGGAAACACTTGATAAATCTGAAAAAGCATATATATTGGAAATTGGAGAAAAAACATGGAAATTTTTTAAACAATATATGGACAAAGAACACAATTATTTAATGACAGATAATTATCAAGAAGGCAGAAAAGAAAAGATTGTTAGTAGGACTTCTTCGACAAATATTGGATTGTCTATCTTAGCTATTATTTCAAGCTATGATTTGCAATATGAAAATTTAACAGATACAATAAATCTATTATACAATGTCATTACTTCAGTAGATAGTTTGCAAAAATGGAATGGACATTTATATAATTGGTATGATACCAAAACAAAAGAACCTTTAAAACCAAGGTATATTTCGACAGTAGATAGTGGAAACTTTGTGGGATATTTGTATGTCACAAAAGCATTTTTAGAAGAAACAACAATTTTACAAAACAAAGTAGAAGAAATGTTAGAAATTGTTAGTAGAATTATTGACAATACTGATTTTTCACATTTATACAGCGAAGAACATCAAATCTTTTCAATAGGATATAACCTAGAAGAAAATAAACTAACAGATTCCTATTATGACCTATTAGCCTCAGAGGCAAGACAAGCAAGTATTGTGGCAATTGCTAAAAAAGATATATCCTCAAAACATTGGAATCATTTAAGTAGAACATTGACTGTTTTAGACAAATATAAAGGGCTAATTTCTTGGTCAGGAACAGCTTTTGAATATTTAATGCCAAATATTAATATTCCAAAATACAAAGGAAGTCTATTAGATGAATCTTGCAAATTTATGCTAATGAGTCAAAGAAAATATGCAGAAGAATTGCATTTACCATTTGGTGTATCAGAAGCAGCCTTTAATTTAAAAGATTTGCAATCAAATTATCAATACAAGGCTTTTGGAATTCCATGGTTAGGACTAAAAAGAGGACTAGCAGATGAAATGGTAGTGGCAACTTATGGTAGTGTTTTAGCAATTACAGATATTCCAAAAGAAGTAATCAAAAATTTAAAAACATTAGAACAATATGGAATGTATAATCAATATGGATTTTATGAATCATTAGATTTTACCCCAGAAAGAGTTAGAAAAGGAAAAAAAGCAGAAGTGGTAAAAACATATATGGCACATCATCAGGGCTTAATCCTACTTTCTATTAATAACTTAATCAATCAGCAAATCTTACAAAAACGATTTACGAAAAATCCAGAAATTCAGGCAATTACGATATTATTACAAGAAACCATGCCAGAAAAAGCAATTACCACAAAAGAAGATAAAGAAAAAGTGGAAAAATTGAAATATAAAGATTATGAAAATTATATCGAAAGAACCTATACCAAAATTGATGAAAGATTAATTAGAGGAAATGTGATATCAAATGAAAATTACATGATAGCAATTAATCAAAAAGGAGAAGGGGTTAGCAAATATAAAGATATTTATATCAATCATTTTAAAGCAACAGATGATTCTATTCAAGGAATTATATTTAATATCAAAAGTATCAAAAATAAATATATTATGAGTTCTAGTTATGCACAAAACACCAAAAATGAAGAAAAATATCAAATTCACTTTATGCCAGATAAAACAGAACAAGAAATGTGTGAGGGCAATTTAAAGACAACCATTAAAACAACCATTGCTTCAAATGAACCAGTAGAATTAAGAAGAATTATCATAGAAAATATGGGAAATGAAGAAGAAATCGTAGAACTAACAGGATATTTTGAGCCGATTTTAACCAGAAAAGAACAATATTATGCACATCCTGCTTTTAACAATCTATTTTTAGTTTATGATTATGATGAGAAAAATGAGGCTTTAGTGGTTAAAAGAAAGAAAAGAGATGTAGAAGAAAAGGAATATTATTTAGCAACATCATTACATGTAAGCAATGACGACAAAATCGGAGATTTAGAATATGAAATAGAAGAGGAAAAATTTTATGGAAGAGGTAATCTAAAAATACCAAAAATGGTAAAAGACTCTTTGCCATTTTCTAAAAAAATAGGACTTGTAACAGAACCAGTAATTGCTATGAAACGAACTATTAAAATTAAGAAACAAGAAAAAGTTATCATTGATTTTATTCTATCTGTTGAAGAAAATAGAGAAAAAACTATTCAAAATCTAGAAAAATATACGTCATTTGAAAATGTAAAAAATGAATTTGATTTATCAAAAGCAAGAATTGAAGCAGAAACACGTTATCTAAATATCAAAGGAAAAGATATAGAAAACTATCAAAAAATGTTATCATATATTGTATTTGACGATTCTATCAAAAGTACCCAGAAGGAAAAGAAAATGCCAAAGCAAGCATATCATCAAAGTGATTTGTGGAAATATGGTATATCAGGAGATTTGCCAATCATCTTTGTGAAAATGAAAAATGCCAATGATGCAGAATGTTTAAAAGAAGTGTTAAAAGCATATGAATATTTTAGAACCAAAAATATAGAAACAGAAATAGTGATAATAGATGAAGAAAAATATAGTTATGAAAATTATGTAAGAGAAGAAATTGAAACCACAATTTTAAATCAGCATATGGGATATTTGAAAAATATAAAAGGTGGCATATTTACATTAAATGAAGAAGAAATGGAACCAAAAGATATTGCCTTTTTGGAATTTATCGCTGTAATTACAATTGACTGTGCAAAAGGAAACTTAGAAAATAACATTAAAGATATGGAAGAAACGTATTTAGATAATTACAAAGACATTAGCGAAGAAGAAAATACAAATGTATTTATAGAAGAAAACACAGAAGATGTGGATATATTAAAAGATAAAGAAACTCTAAAATATTATAATGAATATGGTGGCTTTTCAGAAGACGGAAAAGAATATTGGATAAAAGTAAACAAAGAAAATCGACTTCCAACTGTGTGGTCACATATTATGGCAAATAAAACATTTGGAACAATTGTAACAGAAAATATGGGCGGATATAGTTGGTATAAAAATAGTAGATTAAATCGATTGACAAGTTGGAATAATAATCCAAGCTTTGACGTTCCATCAGAAGTAATCTATCTAAAAGATATGGACACCAAAAAAGCATGGTCATTAGGATTAAATCCAATGCCAGATGAACGAAATTATAATGTTGTTTATGGATTTGGGTATTGTAAATATATTCATAGCAATTTAGGACTAGAACAAGAATTAGAAATCTTTGTACCAAGAGAAGATAGTTGTAAAATTGGTATATTAAATTTAAAGAATAAAACACCAAATCGAAAACATGTAAAATTGTATTATTATATCAAACCAGTAATTGGAGAAGATGAAATCAAAACAGGAAAACATATTCATATCCAATTTGATAGAAATAGTAATATTTTAGTTGCCAACAACACCTATGTTAGTGAAATGGATAAAACAAAATTGTATATATCTTCTAGTGAAAAAATAAAAAGCTATACAGGAGATAAAAAATTCTTCTTAGGAAAAAATGGATTATCAAATCCTGATGGAATAAAAAAATTGAAATTAAATAATAGTGACTCTATTGGTAGAAACTCTTGTATGGTCGTAGAAATAGAAGTCGAAATTGAAAGTTTTTCAAACAAAGAAATCTCCTTGGTGTTAGGAGCAGAAGAAAGTGTAATGGATTGTAAAAATATAGCGTATAAATATAGCAAATTACAAAATTGTAGACAAGAATTAGATAGTGTAAAACATGATTGGAAAGAAAGACTGGGCAAATTACAAATATATACACCATTAGAATCAACGAACATTTTATTAAATGGCTGGTGTGTGTACCAAACATTAGAAAGTAGACTATTAGGGAAAAGTGGCTATTATCAGTCTGGAGGTGCTTTTGGATTTAGAGACCAATTGCAAGATACGATTTGCTTAAAATATATCTCTCCAGAATATTTAAAAAATCAAATCATCATACACAGTAAACATCAATTTGAAGAAGGCGATGTAGAACATTGGTGGCATGAAGAAACAGGAAGAGGTATTAGAACTAGATTTTCAGATGATTTGTTATGGCTACCATATCTTGTTATGGAATATATAAACTTTACAGGAGATGACAGTATTTTAGAGATAGAAACACCATATCTAAAAGGAACTGTTTTAGAAGAGGGAATAGATGAAAGATATGATAAATATGAGACAAGTGGAAAACAAGAAAGCATTTATTTACATTGTATAAGAGCAATTGAAAAAAGTTTCAATTTTGGAGAAAATGGATTACCAAAAATCGGTAGTGGCGATTGGAATGACGGATTTAGCACAGTTGGCAATAAAGGAAGAGGAGAAAGTGTATGGCTTGGATTTTTCTTATATAAAATATTAGACGAATTTATTCCAATTGTTAAGAAAAAGGAAGAAGAAAGAAGTGTAAAATTTGAAGAAATAAAAATCCAATTAAAAAAAGCATTAAATACAAATGGATGGGATGGCAGATGGTATAAAAGAGCATTTATGGATGATGGAAATGTATTAGGCAGTATGGAAAATGAAGAATGTAGAATTGACAGTATTGCACAAAGTTGGAGCATTATATCAAATGCAGGAGACAATGACAAAAAATATATTTCAATGGAAAGTTTAGAAAATCATTTGGTAGACAAGGAAAATGGAATTATCAAACTATTAGACCCACCATTTGAAAAAGGAAAACTAGAACCAGGATATATTAAAGCATATTTACCAGGCGTTAGAGAAAATGGGGGACAGTATACACATAGTAGTTGTTGGGCAATTATTGCAGAAGCCTTATTAGGATTTGGAGACAAAGCTTTAGAATTATATAGAATGATAAATCCAATCGAACATTCCAGAACAGAAGACGCATGTAATAAATATAAAGTAGAACCATATGTCATTGCAGCAGATATTTATGGAGCAGGGAACTTAGCAGGAAGAGGTGGCTGGACTTGGTACACTGGCTCAAGTAGTTGGTATTATGACGCAGGTATACAATATATCTTAGGATTAAAAATTGAAAAAGGATATTTGATGATTGAGCCTTGTATACCAAAAGATTGGAAGGAATATGTTATGAGATACAAATGGAAAGATAGCATTTATAATATAAAAGTAATGAATGAAAATCAAAAAAATACTGGTGTGGATAAAGTGCTATTAAATGGAGAAGAAGTAGAAAATCGTATTAAGTTGGATGGAAGCAATAAAATTTATAATATTGAGGTTATTATGTAATTATAAAAAGTCGTTATTACTTAAAAGTTAGTAGTGATGGCTTTTTTCTTTAGTATATGATACAATAGAAAAGTATTATAGGGAAAAGAGGATTTTTATGAAATTAGTTTCTATACCAAAAGACAAATATGATGAATATAGAATTGACCTTATGTTTGATGCATATAAATGGGACCCACAATTTTTTGATAGTAATACAATAGCCAAACAGGCTCTTGTTATTACAGATGAGGAACATAAAGAATTAGAAAGACTAACTGAACAACTTGATGAAGAGACAAGAAAAGCAGAGGATTTGTTAAATAAAAATTTGAAGTTGGCAAAGCCATTAGCATTACCTAAAAAAATTTACAAAGAATTAAAGAAAATGAAAAATTATGACCCAGATAAGCATATCCGCCTTATGAGATACGATTTTCATCCAACAATCGAGGGAAAGTGGGCAGTAAGTGAAGTGAATAGTGATGTACCTGGTGGTTTTGCAGAGAGTTCTATTATGCCACAAATGGCTATTGATGTGTTAAATAAAAAAAGATATTGGTATAAAAATTTTGGAGATATTTTGACAAATGCGATTATCAAAAAAGTAAAAGCCAAAGGAACGATTGTGCTGGTTCATTGCACATCATATAGTGATGATAGACAAGTTATGCAATTTTTGGGAGATAAATTGAAACAGTTGGGGTTTCGTATTATCTATGCAGCTGCTGACCATTTGCGATTTAAAAACCAAGAGGCATTTAGTATCCTTGATGGGAATGAAGGAAAAGTTGACGCAATTATTAGATTTACACCGTTAGAGTGGCTAATTGATATAAAGCCAAAACATTGGGAAGGATATTTTGATACTATAACACCATCTTGTAATCATCCTATTGCAATATTTGCACAAACAAAGCGTTTTCCACTAGTATGGGATCAGCTTGAAAAACAAGGTATTAGACTATCTACTTGGAGACAGTTACTTCCAGAGACGGTTGAGGTCAAAAATGCAAAACATAAAAATGATTACATATTTAAGCCAGCGTGTGGCAGAGTGGGAGAAAAGATATCTATAAAAGAAGCATGTAAAGAAGATGAGTATAGAAAGATTATGGCAGATGTAAAAAAACATCCTAAAAAATACTTAGCCCAAAAAAAGTTTAATAGTAAGCCATTAATCAGTGAAGAAGGCGAGAGTTTTCATGTATGTTTAGGGTCATATAGTGTAGAGGGAAAACATGCAGGATATTATGCAAGAATTAGTAAACTGCCACGAATTGATTCATATGCAGCAGATATACCAGTTTTAATAGAGAAAGGAAAAAAGTAATAAATGACAGGAAAAGAGATATATAAAATATGGGCTCCTACAGAAGCAAAATGGGTAGACTGGGTTAGACCAGTTCCATTTGTAGGTATTAATGAAAGCTTTGAAGGATATGAAGTTGATGAATTTCTAATTCCTAAAATAAATTATATAAAAGAGCCTATTTCAGATATGGCTATTATAATAGATTTACCAGGAAATAATAGTATAAAAGAAGGAATAGCACTTGCAAAAATTGGTTTTAGGCCAATTCCAATTTATAACGGAACAGATGAACAAAATGGTGCAACAGCCACAGTAGATAATAGGGCAATAAAAATGGGATTAATAAAAGGTGCTTTAGAACTTAAAAAAATAGAAATTCCAGATAATGCACCACCAGCATTTCTATTAGACACGAATCGCATGAATCGATATAAAATGGACCAATCTGTATTTGATAATAGCTGGGATATATACGCACAGGATATGCCATCAGCAGAATACTTTCTGAAAAATGGTATTAACAAAATAATGGTTAGAGGAGAATCTATACAAAAAGATTTAAAAAAAATTCTATATACATTTCAAACAAAAGGCATTCAGATTTTTTGGATTAATGAATATGAGAATATAAAGCAAGTTAGGTTAATAAAACCGAAAGAAAAGGATTTTTAAAGGAGATAAAAATGATAAATTTTGATGGTAACATTGTTCAATTTGGATTTGGAGCAGTGGGGAAAAGTTTTTACGAAAAGGTTTCAAAAGAAATCAAATTTAATGAAAATAAATACTTTGTAATCACAATGGATAAAGAAGAATTCACTGCATTTATCAATTTGGGAGGAATGGTAGCAAATTTTATTGAAGCACAAGTCACAAAAGAAAATTTTAAAGAAATATTTGAAAAGTATTTGAATGAGGGTGACTTATTAATCGATTTTGCTGATACAGTAGGAACAAAAGACATTTGTGAATGGTGTGCAGAAAGAAATATCATGTATATTAATACAGGAGAGGCAGATTGGCCAGAAAATTGGTATAGTATTTTAAATGAAAATTTATTAAAAAATAAGCTGAAAGAAAAGTATAAAAATAGTAATTCAAAGGCTAAACATCCAATTGTATTACAACATGGAGATAATCCAGGATTAGTCTCTCACTTTGTAAAAGCAGGGATTGAATATATTGCAAATACTCAATTTAAGAAAGATAAACAACTTAAAGAATTCATAAAAAACAATAAATTTAATGAAGCAGCCTATAAATTAGGAATCAAAATGATACATGTAAATGATATAGACTTGCAAAAAATTAATGATAATTACAGTGACGACAAGTTATTTAATACCTGGTGTATAGACTCGTTCTTTTTTGAAATGTTAAGTGAAGCAACCATGAATATAGGAACACATGAAATTATTGATTATGAAGACAAATGTAAAGAAATTGATTATCAAAATGGATTTTTAGAATTTAAAAAGTTGGCAGTAGAAAAAAAGTGTCAAACATATTATCCCAATGGAGCATTTGAAGGATTTTTGGTTCCACACGAGGAAACCATTACAATAGCAAAAAGTTTAGAAGTAAAACAAAATGAAAAAGTGGTATATCGACCATCAGTTATGTTTATATATTCTCCTTGTGAATTTGCAAGAAGATATTTAGAAAATGCCAAAGTAAACGATTATCCAGAACCAGACATAAACAAGCCACTAGACTGTGAAAATCCAAATGGCTTAACAATTGTGAGAGGATATGTATATCCTAAATATTCAGAAATTGTCTATAAAGAAAAAATAGAATCAGGAACAGAATATGTAGGCGTCTTACTCATTGGAGAAAAATTCAAGCCAGTATGGGTAGGAAATAGGGTAGAACTTTCCTTTTTATATAAAAACAAAAAAGATTCATATTGGCAAACGCCAACGATTACACCTGTTGCAATGTCTGCACTTTCTGCAATATGCTGGATGATAAAAAACAAAGAAAAAGGTGGTATCTATTTTCCAGATGATATAGATGATTATAAATCTATATTAAAAATTGCTGAAAAATATATTTCAAAAACAATTTATAAAACATTTGGTTCAATTGGGGACGTTTCTTTTTGAGACATTTTTATGTAAAGTTGCCTTAACAATCTCCATCTTTAGATATTCCAATAGAATATAATATCATATTCCTGAAAATAAACGTATTAAAAAAGTACAAAGAAAAATGGTGTGCATAAAAAATGACTGCAAAATGTACAGTCATTTTTTATGCACAAATTTTAGATATATGAACTGTCTACTTGACAGGGGGCATATCAAAATTTTTTTTGAATTTACACAGTTAAATTGTATATGTCAATAGAAAAATGCACTTTTTTTCCAATTTAAAAATGTATGAAAATTCCAGTTTGAAATATTGCTT
>CALXAE010000029.1 GCA_944386205.1 uncultured Clostridia bacterium | reverse complement strand
ATATACATATATCTTAAGCAAGGAGGGATTTAGATGGCACAACCAAAAAGAAGATGGTCTAAAGCAAGAACACATGCAAAAAGATCAACATGGAAAAAGGAACAACCAGCATATACAACTTGTCCACATTGTCATGAACCAGTAATGCCACATAGAGTTTGCAAAAACTGCGGATATTATGATGGAAAAGAAGTAATTGCTAAAAAAGAAAATGAAGATGCATAATTAAGGGGAAAGTAGTGCTTTTTTGAAGTGCTATTTTTTGCTATATAGGAAATATCCTATAATAAGGAGGTGTATGATGCCAAAGTCTACGTTTTATAACTTAAATAATGAAAAAAGAGAAAAAATTAAAAAAGCTTTAAAGAATGAATTTACCAGAAATACATTTGAGAAAGCATCTATTAGCAATATTATAGAAGAGGCACAGATACCTAGAGGAAGTTTTTATCAATATTTTGAAGATAAAGAAGATGCTTTAAAATATATAATAGAAAATTTTTTAAATGATGAAAAAGAACAAATCGAAAGATTATTAATACAAAATGAGGGTGACATATTTTTAACAACTTTAGACTTGTATTCTTATTTTGTAGATAAAAATTATAACGAAAGCGAAATAAAGTTATTTCAAAATATTATTAATAAATTAAGAAATGAAAATGTAAATATATTTAAAAATATAAAACATTTTAAAGATTTAAAAGATTTAGATAAAACTAATTGTTATATAAATACAAGTATGTTAAATATAGAAGATGAAAATGATGTAGAATATATGTTAAGGATTATTACTTGCATTTTGAGAGCAGAAATTATTGATGTAATGCATAAAAAAGTGTCAAAAGAAGAACGGAAAAGAAGAATTAGCAAGACAAATCGAAATATTAAAAAAAGGAATGACAAAATAATACAAATTTTTAAAAAAAATATGTACATTTTATTTTTTTTGTGATATGATTTCACTGAACAAAATACAAAAGAAAGAGAGGAGATACAAATGTTTGAAAAATTTTTAAAAAGAACAAACTGGACAGACATTGTCATATCTGTATTATTTGCAATATTAGGAATTCTACTAATCATGAAACCATCTGAAATGATATCTGTGATATCTATTCTTTTAGGAGCAATCTTATTTATAATAGGATTTTTAAAATTAGTAGATTATTTCACATCAAAAGATAAAGAAGATTACTTACTAACATTTGCATTAGTAGCAGTCGTATTAGGAGTAATTGTTCTATTTTGTTCAGATGTAATTACAGGTATTTTTAGAATATTATTAGGAATATGGATTATTGCATCAGGTATAAAAAATTTCCAAACATCTTTGGTGTGGAAAGATGCAAAATCAGGACTTTGGACAGTTACAGTTTTATGTTCTTTATTAATGATAATTGCTGGAATTGTTATTTTGGTAAGTACAACTTTAGCATTTAGAATTGTAGGAATTGTTATTCTTATTTATGCAATCCTAGATATTATTACTAGAGCAATATTTATCAAAAAAGTTCAAGATTATTTAGATAAATAAAAAGATAAAAACAAAATGAATGCAGATTATTAGACAAAAGTTTAATAATCTGTTTTTTTGCATTATAGGGAATTACATAATGCCAAAAAAGCAAATTACAGTCTTGACAAATACCCTGTGGGGGTATATAATTTTTTTGAAAGGTAATAGTTGAAAATAAATTATAAAATCAAAATCTATTCTTTTTCAACTAAATTTATGTTTTAGAAAGGATATGATAATAAGTATGAATAATCAATGTTGTACTTCTAAGAAGAAAACTTATAGAGATGAAGAAGAAAAAAAGCAGTTAATAAAACGATTAAACATCATCGAAGGTCAAGTTAGAGGTATTAAACAAATGATAGAAGATGACAGATATTGTGATGATGTTTTAACACAGATGTTGGCTGTAAATAAAGCATTAGAAAGTCTGGAAAATGTTATATTAGAAAAACATTTAGAAAGATGTATTGCAAAACAAATTAAAGAAGGAAATACAGAAGTGACAGAAGAAATTATGAATTTATTTAAAAAAATGAGATAAAAATAAATATAAAAGATAAATTTAATTTAATGTGATACGTTTGAAATAAATACAATTTTGTAAAAAATAAACTGATTGGAAGTAAGAAAGGAATGTGTGATAATTATGAAAAATATAGAGATGAAAATTGAAGGAATGCATTGTGAAGGATGTTCAAAGAGATTAACAAAGGTATTAAGTAATATAGAAGGCGTAAATGCAGTAGAGGTTAGTTTAGAAAACAAATTAGCCAAAATAGAATATGATGAGGAAGTTGCAAAAATAGAAGATTTTAAAGAAGCTATCGAGGACGCTGGTTTTGAAGTGGCTTAATTTGCAATCGCTATAGTGATATGATAGTATAGGAGGAACATATCATGAAAAAAGTATTATTGAAAATTGATGGAATGACTTGTAGTGCATGTTCTAACGGTCTGGAGAAATATTTAAATAAGCAAGAAGGCATCAAACAAGCCTCTGTCAATCTTGTCATGAATAATGCTAGTATTGAGTATGATGAAAAAATATTAAATATTCCACAAATTGAAAAATTTGTAGAAAAGGCAGGCTTTGAAAGCTTAGGAATTGACAAATTAGAAAAGGAAAAAAAGAAAGCTTCAAACGAAAAATATAAACTAATTGCACTAACAATACTAGCCATTTTGATTTTATATATTTCCATGGGACAAATGGTAGGATTACCGATTTTTGAAATTCTAAATATGCATCATAATCCAACATATTTTGCAGTTGTGCACTTTGTGTTGTCTATGATTGCCATCGTTTTAGGAAAGGATATTCTTAAAAATGGATATAAAAATTTAGTACACAAAACACCAAACATGGATACTTTAGTAGGTTTGGGTGTTATTAGTAGCTTATTATATAGTTTATATAATACGTATCTAATCTTTACAGGAGATATAGAAGCCGTCCATCATTTATATTATGAATCCATCGTCATTATCCTCTTCTTTATAAAAATCGGAAAATATGTAGAAGGAAGAAATAAAGATAAAACCAAAGAAGCAATACAAGATTTGATGATGATTACACCAAACTTAGCAACAATTGAAAAAGATGGAAAGCAAAAGCAAGTAACATTAGATGAAATCCAAAAAGGAGATGTTGTTATTTGCAAACCAGGAGAAAAAATTGCAGTAGATGGAGAAATATTAGAGGGAACAACACATATAGATGAATCATTTATTACAGGAGAAAGTGTACCAGTAAAGAAAACGGTAAATGACAAAGTTATTGCAGGTAGTATCAACTATGATGGAGTTATCAAATATAAAGCAGAAAAAATTGGGAAAGAATCTACTGTATCTGAAATTGTTAGAATGGTAGTAGAAGCAACAAATACCAAGGCACCTATTGCTAAAATTGCCGATACCATTAGCGGATATTTTGTACCAGCAATTATTATAATTGCTGTTGTTGCAAGCATTGTATGGGCTATTTTAGGAAAAGATATTGGTTTTATTATCAATATTTTTATAACTGTATTAGTTGTAGCATGTCCTTGCAGTTTGGGATTGGCTACACCACTTGCTATTGTGATGGCATCAGGGTTAGCTAGTAGGAATGGAATATTGGTAAAATCAAGTGAAAGTTTAGAAAATGCACATAAAATCAAAACCATTGTATTTGATAAAACAGGAACATTAACAAAAGGACATTTAAGTATATCTAAGATATTTAATTATTCTGACTTAAAAGAAGAAGAAATCATAGAGGCAGTTGCCAATATAGAAAACCATTCTGAGCACCCAATCGCAAGAGGAATTGTCAAATATGCAGAAGAAAAGAATTTAACAATAAATTCTGAAAAGGTAACAGATTTTAAAAATATCGCTGGATATGGAATAGAAGCAAATTATGATGGGGCAAATTATCTTATTGGAAATAAAAAATTGATGTTAGAAAACAATATTGATATTAATAAAACGATGAAAGAAAATGAAATGAACGATGACGAAACATTAGAAAATGATGGAAATAGCATTTTATTTGTAGCAAAAGAACATACACTAATTGCTTTAATTGGTGTAAAAGACATCATCAAAGAAAATGCAAAAGAAGTTATCGATAAACTAAAAAAACAAAATATCCAAACAGTTATGCTAACAGGAGATAATGAAAAAACAGCAAAAGCAATTGGAAAATCCATTGGCATAGAAACTGTAATAGCAGGTGTTGTACCAAAACAAAAGGCAGAAGAAATCACAAAATTAAAAGAAAATGGATTGGTTATGATGTGTGGAGATGGTATTAATGATAGTATCAGTTTGGTAAAAGCAGATATTGGCGTTTCTGTTGGAAGCGGTACAGATATTGCTATGGATAGTAGTGATGTTGTTTTAATGAAAGATAATTTGGACAAAATTAATGATTTAATAACGATTAGTAAAAAAACAATGCGTATCATTAAACAAAACTTATTCTGGGCATTTTTCTATAATATTTGTATGATTCCAATTGCAGCAGGAATTTTAATACCATTAGGAATAACTATGAACCCTATGTTTGCAGCATTTAGCATGACAATTAGTAGTGTTACAGTTACATTAAATAGTTTGAGACTAAAAAACATATAATAGTTATAGGAGAATATATATAAGATAAGACCTCTTCTAAAAGAGGTCTTAAAACGTCTATAAACGAAATAACGAAAACATTTAATAGAAATTAAATGTATTAATAGTATATGTAGATTTTAAAAAACTATACAATAAAAAACCAAAAATCTGTTGCCAAATACGAATTATATTGATAAGATATATGTATATTTGAAAAGAGGGGGAATTTTATATGAAAAAAGCAATTATTGGCGTAATTATCGCAATCATACTTGTTGCAGCCATAGGAATTGGCATTTTAGTTGTTAATGATTTTAGACAAGAAGATATTTTAAGACAAGAAATGTTAGAATTTGAAAATTTAACACGTGCAGAAAACATCGACTTAGAGCAAATTGACCAAAGAATACGTGAATTAAAAACAACAGGAGATTATGGTATTTTGGAAAAAGCCATGAAAGATTATTTGGCAGATGTGGTAAATGTATCTGTTGATATTGCAAATATTTTAAATGACGAAAGAATTGTAAATGCACTAACACCAGAAAATTATCAAGAAGATGGACCAGATTTTGTACAAACAAAACAATTTTTAGAAGAATCAAAAACAAATTTAGAGCAATATAAAAGTGAAGTGTTGCAATTACTAACAAATGAAGGAGCTATGTCATATATAGAAAACAAAAATTTAGATGATTATTATGTAGATTTATATAAAGAAATTGCATTATCAGAAGATTCGGCATTAGATGAAAATAATGCAGAAATAGAAGCTTCATTAGATGAAGCAACAAGAATACTAGATATTGAATCACAAGTTATCAATTTTCTTTCAGAAAATCAAAATAGTTGGGAAATTGAGGGAGATACAATTATGTTCAACAATGAAACATTACAAAACCAATATAATGATTTAATAAGTCAAATTTAGAAACAAATTAACTAAGAGAGTTGTATTATTCTATTTTTTAATTTAAATAGTTGGCTATTTCCAATAATTTAAAAAATAGGATGATACAACTCCTTTGGTTTGCAGTAAGTATTGATTACTTTTTAATAATATAGGGAATAATAAAATAAAAAACGAAAGGAAGGAAAATGATGACAGAAAAAGAAAAAAGAGATAAAGGAGAATTATACAATTTGGCAAATGATGAAGAATTGACTTTAGAAATGAGAAAATGTAAATTATTGTGTTATGAATATAATCATATTTCTCCAGAGAAAATGGAAGAAAGAAAAGAGTTTATAAAGAAAATACTAGGAAGTACAGGAGAGAATTTGCAAGTAGAATCTAACTTTTATTGTGATTATGGATATAACACCCATGTAGGAGAAAATTTCTATGTAAATCATAATTGTGTCATATTAGATGTGGCAAAAGTAGAATTTGGAGACAATGTTTTTATTGGACCAAACTGTGGATTTTACACAGCAGGGCATCCATTAGATGTAGAAACAAGAAATCAAGGATTAGAATTTGGAAAACCGATTAAAGTTGGAAACAATGTATGGATTGGAGGAAATGTTGTTGTATTGCCAGGTATAACAATTGGAGATAATGTAACTATTGGTGCTGGCAGTGTTGTAACAAAAGATATTCCATCAAACACAGTAGCACACGGAAATCCTTGTAAAGTTATAAAACAAATATAAGAGAAAAATTTATTTTTTTCTCTTTTTTTATTGACAATTTTTATACCTAGATATACAATGTATAAAAATACATAGGTAATCTAGGTATAAAGGAGGTGGATTTATGAAAATAGATAAAGAATTATTAAAGGGAAGTACAACTATGTTAATTTTAAACTTATTGAAACAAGAAGATATGTATGGATATCAAATGATTAAAAAGTTAAAAGAAACATCAGAAAATGTTTTTGAACTAAAAGAAGGAACTTTGTATCCTATATTACATACTTTGGAGGAAAAAGGATATATCACATCATATTGGGATGAATCATCTAGCAAAAAGAGAAAATATTATTCCATAACCAAAAAAGGAAAAGACGTATTAAAAGAAAAAGAAACAGAATGGAAGATTTTCAGTAATAGTGTAAATAAAGTATTAGGGGGTGTTTCATTTGCAAATTAAAGACTTTTTGGATAAAGTATGCAATGAAATCAGATATAAACCAATTAGAAAAGAAATTGGTCAAGAGTTAGAAAATCATATAGAAGAAGCAAAAGAAGAATTTATGAAAAAAGGAGAAAGTGAAGAAGTGGCTATTGATAAAGCCATTCAGGAAATGGGAGATGCCCAAGATTTAGGAAAACAATTGAATAAAATCCATAAACCCAAATTAGATTATAAATTATTAATATTATTAGTAATTTTGTTATGTTTTACATTTTTAGTTGCATGTATAAAAACAAGTAGATATCTATTTTCAATAGGGGAAACACCATTTTTTGTTAAAACAATCATATTTCTAATAATAGGTTTTGTACTAGGAGCGTTAATATATTTTATGGACTATACGAAAATTGCGAAATATTCAAACTATATATATGTACTGGCTTCTGCATTAATTATCTATACAGTAGCATTTAGTAATTATCAAATAAATGGCAGACCATACCTAAATATAGCAAATGTAATTACTATTTCAGTTAGTACGGTATCTATGCCGTTATTTTTAATTGCTTTTATAGGATTTATGCAAGATTTTGGAAAACATAAACTAGAAATCGGTATCGCAAACTTGAAAACAATAGTAATAGATAAAAATTTGATAAAAATCATTATTTTAAGTATATTTTCTCTAATTTTATTAATGACCATTCCATCAATGACATCTGCATTTGTTTTGGGAATATCTTATTTTATTATTGCCAATATTTATATAATAAAAAAGAGCAATCATAAAGTTACTAATATGTTAAAACTATGGACAGTGCCATGTATTTTGGGAATAATATTTATTACAATATGCATTTTAGAGCCATATAGATTAGATAGAATTATGTTATCATTTCATCCAGAACTTGACCCAATAGGAGGTGGCTGGACAGGCGTCAACAAAAAAATAATTATCAATTCAGCAAATCTATTTGGCGAAGCAGATGATATGAGCAATGCAATTGAATTATTTGATGAAGGAACATCAGAAGCATTTATCAGTATCTTAGCACATTGTGGCTGGGTAGTTGCCATTTTGCTTGTTATAACGATTATATTAATTTCTGTAAAACTTATCATAAATTCTATTAAAGTTAAAGATAGCTATGGCAAAATGTTAATCATTGGAATTTCTTGCTTATTTATTTTACAAAGTGTATTTAATGTTTTGATGAACTTAAATTTATGGATCGAAGCAGGTTTTGAATTACCTTTTGTTTCTTATGGCGGAACAGGATTAATTATAAATATGATGTGTTTGGCTCTGGTGTTATCAGTATATAGAAGAAAAGATATTTTGATAAATACAAAAGATACTGAAGATACAGATAAAAAGAAAAAAGTATTTTTATGGTATAGAGAAATTTAAAATCCTCTATTGTTATTGCTATTTTCAGTAAAAGATGTTAAAATCTGATTAAATATTAAATAAGAAGGTATAAAGAAGGGGATCAAAATGAAAGATATAATTATAAAAAGTATGGAAGAACAGGATATTAAAGATGTTGCTGTGATTCTTACAGATTCTTGGAAAATTGCATATAAAGATATTATAGATAAAGATTATTTAGAAAATTTAAAAGTAGAAGAAAGAATAGAAAAGGTAAAGAAAGAATATAAAGATGGAAGTTATATTGTTGCAAAAGATATAGATACAAATCAAGTAATAGGACTTTCAAGATTTGGCGATAGAATAGATGATTTAGATAGATTTACAGATTATGATGGAGAAATATATGGACTATATGTAAAACCAGGCTTATTAAGAAATGGGGTAGGTAGTAGATTATTAAAATATGCAGAACGAGAATTAAAAAATAAAGGGAAAAGTAAAATGATTTTATGGTGTTTAAAAGAAAATAGTCCTTCAAGAAAGTTTTATGAGAGCATGGGAGGTACTTTATTAGGAGAAAAAACTCGTAATATAGGAGGAAAGGAATATTCACTTGTAGGATATGGATATGAACTAAAAGATATATGAATTTACATCATATATCTTTTTGCTAGACCTTAAATTAATATAGCAAATATTAAAAAATAGAGAAAAGGTCTAGAAAAGCTAGAGTTGTTCACTTATTTTGTAACTTTTTTTAGAATATTGGCAATATAGAGATAGAAATAGATATAAAAATGGAAAATAATGTTGTTGCAGATAAATGTAGATCTATGTTAGAATACAAATATAGCAATTTTTCTGTGTAATTATATTAAAAAGGAAAATGAGAATATGAGAGAAATAAGAAGGAATGAGATCAAAAATATTGTTAACACAAGTATTTGTATATTATTAGTTATATTAATTGTATTGGTTTTAGCAATTTTATATAAATATTTTACATACAAAAAAGAAGTACAAGCCTCATTAGAAGTCAGTGCAAATGTAGAAGAATTATATAATACAACAAATGCAGAACAAACAGATAAAAAAGAAAAAGACATAGATAGCAACACTTCTGACTGGGAATTATTATTAGTCAACAAAGAACATAAAATTCCAGAAGGGTATTCTGTAGAATTAGAAGAAGTAGAAACAACCCACAAAATAGATAAAAGAGTTGCAGAGGCTTTAAAACAAATGTTAAGTGATGCTAGGAAAGAAGGATTATCACCTATCATATGTTCAAGTTACAGAACAAGTAAAAAACAAACACAGTTATATAATAATAAAGTAAAAGAATATAAAAGATTGGGATATAGTTCTGATGAAGCAGAAAATTTAGCTTCTTACTGGGTGGCAATTCCTGGAACCGGAGAACATGAAACAGGATTAGCAGTAGATATCGTTTCTAAAAAATATCAAATATTAGATGAAAAGCAAGAAGAGACAGATGTACAAAAATGGTTAATGGAAAATTCATATAAATATGGATTTATTTTACGATACCCAACAGATAAAAAAGAAATTACCATGATAAATTATGAACCATGGCATTATAGATATGTAGGGATAGATAATGCGACATATATGAAGGAACATGATATGTGCTTAGAAGAATATATTGATTATTTAAAACAATTTGAAGACGAGGAACATAAAGAACTGGTTTGAGTTTTATAAAAGTACAATAAAATATAGTATTGTACTTTTTTTGTTGTAATTTGAAAGTTCTTATGATAAAATTTTTTTGAAATATAAAAAAGGAAGAGAAAAGAAATGTATAAAATTATTTTTATTGATATAGATGGAACATTAAGAAATGATAATAAAGAAATAACCAGTAGAACAAAAAAAGCCATACAGCAAATTGTTGAAAAAGGCATACAAGTGGTAATTTGTTAATGAATGGAGATAAATAACCAAGTATGATAATATATTAAAAGAACATGAAAACAATAGAAAATGATATTTTTATGAAAAAGGAGAAGATTATGAAGGATTTAAGAATAGAAAAATTAGCAAGTAATTTATTAAATCATTCCATTAAATTACAAAAAAGAGAAAAAATATTAATAGAAATAATTGGAATGGACGCAATTCCTTTAGGAAAAGAATTAATAAAGCAATCAGAAAACATTGGTGCACTTCCATTTTTTAATATTATAGATTATGAAATAATGAGGGAAATGCTTAAAAATGCAACAGAAAAGCAGATACAAATTTATGCAAAACAGGATTTGCAAAGAATGAAAGATATGGATGCATATATAGGAATAAGGGCGAGTACGAATACAGCAGAATTAAATGGGATTTCAAAAGAAAAGATGGAATTATATAATAAATATTATACTTTGCCCGTACATTTTGAAGAAAGAGTAAAACATACGAAATGGTGTATTTTAAGATATCCGAATACATCAATGGCACAAATGAGTAATATGAGTACAGAAGAATTTGAAGATTTTTATTTTAATGTTTGTACATTAGATTATGATAAAATGTCAAAAGCAATGGATCCTTTAGTAAATTTAATGAATAAAACGAAAAAAGTTCATATAATAAATGAAGGAACAGATTTAACATTTAGCATAGAAGGAATACCAGCTGAAAAATACATGGGAACGTTTAATATACCTGATGGAGAAGTGGCAACAGCACCAGTAAGAACAAGTGTAAATGGATATATAACTTATAACACAGAAACAAGATATAACGGTACATTATTTAATAATATCAAATTTGAATTTGAAAATGGAAAAATAGTTAAAGCAACATCTAACAAAACAAAAGAACTTAATGAAATCTTAGATACAGATGAAGGAAGTAGATATATTGGAGAATTTGCTATTGGATTAAATCCATATATAGAAAGGCCAATAGGAGATACATTGTTTGATGAGAAAATAAAAGGTAGTTTTCATTTTACACCAGGAGATAGTTTAGAAAAAAGTGATAACGGCAATCGCTCTAGTATACATTGGGATATAGTAAATATACAAACGCCAGAATACGGTGGTGGAGAAATTTGGTTTGACGATGTATTAGTAAGGAAAGACGGATTATTTGTTTTAGAAGAATTAAAGCTATTGAATCCAGAGAATTTAATATAGTATAGTAATAACCTATTTAAGATATCATAATTATATGATATACTAAGCAATAAATAGAGTATAGATTTTGTAAAAGAATATGAGTAACTATGGAATAGTGGCTAATAAATAACAAGAATTATATCGTATTTTTCCTAACAGTAACAAAACAAAATCATAATCCATAAAATATATAAAAATGAAAGGAGAATATCATTATGGATTATGAATTAATGATGAATGGAAATGTCAAAATAGGACAACGAGCACCAGAATTTGAAGCAAATACCACTATGGGAAAAATCTCATTAAATGATTATACACGGGAAATGGCTAGTATTATTTTCGCATCCTCGGAGATTTTACACCTGTCTGTACAACCGAGATGATAGCTTTTACAAGAGCACATACATATTTTCAACAGCTAAATACAGAATTATTAGGATTAAGTGTAGATAGTAATTCTTCTCATTTAGCATGGGTATATGACATATATTGTAAGACTGGGATAAAAATATCATTCCCAATAATTGCAGATAGAAATGGGGAAATTGCCAGAAGATATGGCATGATTTCAAGTGATATCAGTAATACAGAAACTGTTAGAAATGTCTATATTATAGATGACAAAGGAATTATTAGAACAATTTTAATTTATCCAATGAATGTAGGAAGATTTATTCCGGAAATTATAAGAGTTGTGCAAGCATTACAAATGGCGGACTGTGCAAATGGTTCTACTGCTGCAAATTGGCTTCCAAATCAACCAGTAATTGTTCCACCACCTAAAACATATGAAGAATTAATGGAACGCGTAAGTAATATAGAAAATAATAGAAATGGAATTAGTTGGTATTTGAGTTTTAAAGAACCACCTGAGAATTCTATAAATGATACATGTGATACATAATTTTTAAAAGAGTAAGTTTGATAATTTTTTAATTCAACTTACTTTTTTCTTGTAAAAAATAGATTATATACGTTAAATATTTTAAAGAAACTTGTATAAAATATTGATCAAGATAGTGTTATAATTCTAAAAAAGTTCTTTGAAAAAATGTGTAAAACATAGAAAAAGTTGTTTGAAAAAATGTAAAAAAGCTGTAAAAGTCGTTTGATTTTTTGTAATAATGAATACAATTTTAAAAAAATTACATAATAATAGTATGAACAAAAAAACAAGTTCATATACAAATTTTTGGAGGTAAGAAAATGGAAGGAAATCAAAAAATACATTGTACAGTAGGAACTTGTAAGTATAATGAAACAAATCAAAATTTATGCAAATTACAAGCAATCCAAGTAGAACCTACTAAAAATTGTAATACAAAACAACCAGAAGAATCTATGTGTTCAAGTTATATTTATGGGAAGGAATAATTTTCTTCTCATTTTTTCTTGACATATCTATAAAATAGAAATAAAATAGCCTTAGCAAAAATAAATAGGTCAAAACCTAAAAAGGAGGAAAAGATATGTTAGTTACAACAAAGGATATGTTTGAAAAATCAATGAAGGAAGGATTTGCTATAGGTGCATTTAATGTAAATAATATGGAAATTGTGCAAGCAATTACAGATGCAGCTCATGAAACACAATCTCCAGTTATTTTACAAGCATCTTCAAGCGCAATAAAATATGCAAGAATAGGATATTTAATGAAAATGGTACAAGCAGCGGTGGAACAATATCCAGAAGTTCCAATTGCAATACATTTAGATCATGGTCCAGATTTTGAAACAGCAAAAATGTGTATTGATAATGGATTTACATCTGTTATGATTGATGGATCAAAATATGATTTTGAGGAAAATATAGCTTTAACAAAACAAGTTGTAGATTATGCACATTCAAAAGGTGTTGTAGTTGAGGCTGAACTTGGAAAATTAGCAGGTATAGAAGATGATGTAAATGTATCTGCGTCTGATGCTATGTATACAGATCCTGCTCAAGCAGAAGAATTTGTAAAAAGAACAGGTTGTGACTCTTTAGCAATCGCTATAGGAACAAGTCATGGAGCATATAAATTTAAAGGAGAAGCAAAATTAAGATTTGATATTTTAAAAGAAATCAAAGAAAGAATTCCAAACACACCAATTGTACTACATGGTGCTTCTACTGTTATACCAGAATTAGTAGATATGTGTAATCAATATGGCGGAAACATTCCTGGTGCAAAAGGTGTTCCTGATGAAATGTTACATGAAGCAAGTATATCTGGTGTTTCTAAAATTAATGTTGATACAGATTTAAGATTAGCTATGACAGCAGGAATTAGAAAAGTATTTGTGGAAGACCCTAGTGCATTTGACCCTAGAAAATATTTAACACCAGCAAGAGAATTAATAAAAGAAACTGTTGCACATAAAATGAAAGATGTATTTGGTTCAGCAGGTAAAATATAAGAGAGGAAAATATGTCTAAGCTAAGTAAAAAACAAATTATAGAATTATACAAACGACCATCTTCTATGTCTCCAGAGGAAATTTGCAAATATAGTGGTTATTTCAATTCAATTGTAACAATAAAAAGATATATACAAGAAGCAATTGAATTAGGAGAAATTACAGATGAAGATATAGAAGTTTTTAGAAAAAAAGAAATAATGAAGCAACAAAAAAAGGAAATTAGAAAAGCAGAATTAAAGTCTCTTGTCTTAAAGAAAATATTAATGTATAAAACTAGAAATGAAATTGTGCAAGAGATAAAAAATGAAACAGGAATGGAAACAAATACATCGGAAGTAGGAAATTTAATAGAGTTACTAATTCGAGAAAATCAATTAACTGAAGAAAAGTATAAAGAAATTGTTACTATAATAAGGAAAAATGCTGTTCAAAAAAAATTGATAAAAAATAAGGCAGAAAAACAGCAAGAAGGGCTAGAAATATAATCTAGCCTCTTTTTTTATTGTATAGAAAAAATCCATTTTTCTTATATATACTGTTTGTTTTTTAAATTGATAGCAATTTGTTTTTGTGCATCTTTTTTAGCAATATCTTGACGTTTATCATATAATTTTTTACCTTTTCCAATACCTAATTCAAGTTTTACAAAATTTCCTTTGAAATAAAGACTAATAGGAATTAGTGCATATCCTTTTTGTTTAGTAAGACCGATTAATTTGTTAATTTCGCGTTTATTTAATAATAATTTTCTATCTCTTAAAGGATTTTTATTAAAAATATTTCCATGTTCATAAGGACTAATGTGCATACCTGATATGTATACTTCACCATTTTTGATATGTGCATAACTATCTTTTAAATTGACTTTACCTGCTCGAATAGATTTAATTTCTGTTCCAAACAATACTATACCAGTTTCAATTTTATCTTCAATAAAATAATTGTGATAGGCTGTTGGATTTTTTGCAATTAATTTTATATTCATAATTTTACCTCGTATTTTTTTGAATATTATATCATATATTTTTTAATAATAAAATAGTGGGCTTTGAAATAATATCATAAACAGATAAAATGTTCAATAAGCCCGCTATTCAACAAAAAAACAATGTTGCACAGTTTCAAGTTATTGCCTGATGATAAAATATAAAATTAGTCTCTTCTTGAATGATTATTATCAGAAGTAATTTGTGCTGAATAATACCAAACAACAGCAATAATAGCAATTGCCGCAATACCTAATATTAACCAGGTCCAAGCAGTTGCATTCATCCCCATAAAAGTTGCATTACCATTTGTAGATGTTCTTGTAGCTGTATAAGTATCATTGTTTCTATTTGCAGTACTAGAAGTTTCGCCATTCATATCTCTTTTTAAAGTGTTTTCTGTTCCTTCAGCTGCATTTCCAGCATTATCCATTGTATTTTCTGTTTTTTCCATAGAATTTTCCATTGTATTTTCTGTTTTTTCCATAGAATTTTCCATTGTATCTCCAGCAGTATTCATAGCATCTTGAGCTGCGTTTCCAGCACTGTTCATAGCACCTTGGACAGCATTACCTGCATTATCCAATGTATCTCTTACAGCATTTGTAGCATCTGTTAGCATATCAGCTGCAAAACATACTGAAAAAGAAAATATTATAGAAGTGATAAGTGCTAAAGTAATAAATAATTTCTTTGTCATAATAAAAATCCTCCTTTTTTGAAATAATGAAAATAATATAAAACAATATATTCTCAATTATTATTATCCAAAAAAAGAAGAAGATTTATACATGTAAAAATTGGAGTTTACTTTCCAAGTCTAATTAAGATAGCAATTGCTAATAATATTAATAATACGCCAATAGCAATTAAAATAATGCACAAAATATTAGATATTCCTAAATCGCTTTCTGGTAAACTACTTTGAATTGTTGTTGTGTTTGTTGTAGAAGGACTATTAATAGACGATGTACTGCTTGAATTAGTAGAACTAGAATTAGTTGTAGTTGTATTTCGTGAACTATTAGTATTTGAGTTTGTTGTTGAATTAGTTGTTGAGTTAGTTGTATTAGTTGAATTACTTGTTGAATTTTCTGTATTTGTTTCATTCATATCTGTATCTACAGCATACACACTTGAAATGTATAAAGTTAATGATAGGAATAAAATACATATTATACTAATTAAAAATTTTTTTGAAAATCTAATCATTTTTTTACCTCCATCTAAGAAAATTTTATCATAAGTTCTCTAATATGATATCACAAATATTAAAAATATGTCTAGTATTTTTAAAAAAATGTAAAAAATATATATATTTTTTTATCTTTATGATATGATATATCCATGAAGGGGGATGAAGATGAAGAAATTTTTGAAAAAAATATTAATAATAATGATTATATCTGTAATTATATCTATAATTATGGCGGTATCAATTGCAGAAAATAGTCAGGATGGTAAAATTCAATATCTAAATCATTTAGATTATGATGTAACCTTAAACCAAGATGGAAGTATCAATGTTGTTGAAACTTGGGATGTATATGTAAAAGATACAGGGACATTATTTAAAAATTTTACACTTTCTAATTACTTATATGGAGATATTACAGATGTAAAAGTTAAAGACTTAGAAAGTAATTTAGAATTAACAGAAATTTATAAAGAAATATATCATGTGGGAAACAATTTGTTTTATGCATTAGATATTGGAGGTAATGTATTTGAAATTGCTTGGGGAACGGGAATGAGTACATCTTCAGGAAATCGAAAATATCAAGTTTCCTATAAAATTGAAGATGTGATAACAAGCTATAATGATTGCCAGGAATTTTATTGGAAATTTATTGAAGAAGGAAAAAATGCTATTCCTGTAAAATCTCTAACAGGAAGTATTCATCTACCAGATGGTGTTCAAAATATAGAAAATTTGAAGGTTTGGGGACATGGACAAATTAATGGAAACATTGAAAGAACTTTAAATAATCTAGTAGAATTTGAAATTCAGAATTTAAGACCAGGTGCTATGTTAGAGGTAAGAGTTGTAACAGCAGAAGATATATTTGATGTATCAGAAACCAAAGAAAGAAACTATCGTAATTTAGAAGAAATTATAGAAGAAGAAACAGAATGGTCAAATGAAACAAATATACAATCTATGATAACGAGAATAGTTTTAATAGCAATCTATGCAATTATATTGGTTATCTATATTATAAAAATTGTAAAATATAGAAAAATTAATAAAAAAGAAAATGATGGTATTATCAAAAAAGACCTAAGATATTTTAGAGAAATTCCAAGAGAAGGTAACTCTACACCAAATGAAGCAGTATATATGTATCATTTTGAAAAAGAAAAATTAGAAACCTCAACAGTGCAATCAGAAATGGTAGCTTCTACGATATTAAATTTATGTTTGAAAAAGATTATTACATTAGAGATTGAAGGAAAATATATTTATATTACTTTAGTAGAAGATGGTTCTTCATTAAAGAAAGAAGAATATCAAGTATATAAATTATTATCAGAGGCAAGTAAAGGAAAAGAAAGATTAGAAATTACAGAGTTAAACGATTATGCAAAGAAACATTACTCGAATTATAGTGTATACATTAACAAAATGGTAAATGAAACTAGAAATGAATTATACAATTTAGAATTAATAGATAAAAAGGAAGAAAACACATATAGAAAATCAAAATCTGCAAGCATATTTTTTAATATAATTTTAGGTTTATATATTTTCTTATTAACGTTTGTAGCAATTATACATGTTCCATTCCTTCAAATGCCAGTGGATATTTCTCTAGCAATTGGATGGAGAGAATCATTAACAAACTTTGTAATTGCAATCTT
>CALXAE010000028.1 GCA_944386205.1 uncultured Clostridia bacterium | reverse complement strand
AATAACTATATATTATAAATTCAATATTTTAAATATGGGAAAAGAAGATAATAAATTACAAAATGTTGGCTAAATTTAAAAATAGTCATAACGGAATATTAGGACAATTATTGTGTTACTAATATTAGCAGGAGTAACCATTGCGACATTAACAGGAGAGAATGGAATATTAACAAGGGCAACACAAGCGGAAGAAAAACAAGCAGATGCAACAGTAAAAGAAGCTATCTCACTTGCATGGACTGAATATCAAATGATGATAAATGAACCATCAGGAGAAATAATCGAAAATGAAACAAAAATTGCAAGTACAACACAAGTGAAAATACAAGGAGAAGAAGAAAACTATTTAGCAACACCATCTATGAGTTTTTGGGACTTTTTAAAAGATGAAAAAGGATATATAGATGAGAATGGAGTAGTAGATGTAGAAGCTTTAACTGGAGGAAAATTAAGTAAAGGGAATGGAACAGATGGAGTAACAGATGTATATAAAGTAGAATTAGATGAGACAACAAATTCATATACACTAAAATATTATAAAGAAGAAAACGAATCGGAACTTTTGTGGCAAGCAGGAGTATCATCAGATTCATCAACAGGAGAAATAGATTGGGATAAAATATTTGAAGAAGCAAAACCAGCAGAAGGACAAAGCGAAAGTAATACAGCAATAGGTATAGGAGCTAATGGAGAGCCTGTTAATATGGATTATTGGCTTAGTAGAAAGACTGATGATGGGAATGGATATATGCTAGTTGGAGAAGCTTATGGTTCTGGTGGTAATCATAGTAGTGCATATACACAAGAAATTGATGAAAGTGGAGAAATAAAAGGTGTAATACCACAATATATAAAAAAGGATGAGGATGAAACATTTTTAGAAGTTGTTAGTTTGTATTATACGTTTAATGGATGCATAAATTTAACAACAGCGCCAGAGATTCCACCAAGTGTAACAGATATGTCATACACATTTTGGAATTGTACAAATTTAACAACAGCGCCAGAAATCCCATCAAGTGTAACAAGTATGACATGTACATTTTCTGGATGTACAAGTTTAGCAACAGCGCCAGAAATCCCATCAAGTGTAATAAATATGTCAAGCACATTTTCTGGATGTACAAGTTTAGCAACAGCGCCAGAAATCCCATCAAGTGTAACAGATATGTCAGATACATTTAGAGAATGTACAAGTTTAACAACAGCACCAGAAATCCCATCAAGTGTAACAGATATGTCATACACATTTTTGAATTGTACAAATTTAACAACAGCGCCGGAAATCCCATCAAGTGTAATATATATGGGAGATACATTTTCTGGATGTACAAGCTTAACGATAGCGCCAGAAATCCCATCAAGTGTAATAGATATGTCAGGCACATTTTCTGGATGTACAAATTTAATAACAGCCCCAAAAATCCCATCAAATGTAACAAGTTTGTATTACACATTTTCTGAATGTACAAGTTTAACGATAGCGCCAGAAATTCCATCAAGTGTAACAAATATGATGTATACATTTTTTAGATGCACAAGTTTAACAACAGCGCCAGAAATCCCATCAAATGTAACAGATATGCAAAGTGCATTTAGACAATGCAAAAATCTTAAGGGAGAAATAAAAATAAATGCCAGACCAGAAAGTTATGGAGGTTGCTTTTTAGATGCAGCAACTAGTGGAGAAACATTAACATTAGTAGGAAGCGATGAAGAAGTATTAACAAATTTGCAAGGAACAAAAGGTACTGATTCAAAAATAGAAATAAGAGTAGAGCCAGAAGAATAAACTAAGATTAAATAAATAGGATTGAAAAGATCCTATTTATTTAAGTTAAGAAGGAAAAAATATGAAAAAAATAGTAAAAGAAATTCTTAAATACGCAAGTATATTAGCTATAATGGTAACCATACTTTCAACAGTAATGCTCCTAACAATAATTACAATTCCAAGAGAAAAAATAGGAGAAAATATAAAAGAATCCATACCGACACTAAAATCAGCAATGGAAGTAAAAAGAATAAAACCGGAAAGATATGATACGTATTTACATGTATATGCAGATGAGATTTTATTAAATATTATATATTGTATGGATACAAAAACACCACTAAAATCTATGATGGAAGCAAAATATTATAAAGGAGAAATAAACCCGAGTCTAGAAGGAGCAGTAGAAAATCAAAGTAATGGAAATACAGAATATATAAGATATTGGCATGGAAGTATGACAATTATTAGGCCACTTTTAATATTTTTTAATATAGAACAAATTTATTATATATTTGCAATAATACTAGCAATATTACTAATAATTTTATTTGCAATGTTTATAAAGAAAAAATGCTATATATTATTAGTAGCAATGATAATAGGACTAATAATGACATCATCAATATATGTATCATTTTGTTTAGAATATGCATGGACATATATAATAATGTTTAGTGTAACAATTGTAGCAATTTATATAGAAAATAAAGAAAAAAATGAAAAAGAAGATAAAAATATCAATACTAATACAAATCAAAATATAAATATTCTAATGTTTATAACAGGAATAATAACATGCTTTTTCGACTTCCTATCTACAGAAACAATAACATTTTTAGTACCAATCATATGCATAGAAGCCATCAGATATAAAGAAAATAGATTAAAAAAGGCAAAAGAAGAAATAAAACAAATAGCTATATGGATAAGTTTGTGGTTAATAGGATATGGAATGATGTGGGTTGCAAAATGGTTACTAGCTTCAATTATATTGCATATAAATGCACTAGATTATGTGGTAGATAAAGCAATGATAAGGATAAATGGAAATCTTAATGAAGATAATATAATAGCAACAATTACAAATGGATTAAAAAAGAACTTTTTAACATTATATCCATTTTGCCAAATAAAATCGCCAATAACATGGGCAATAATAATAATATCTATTCTTATAATTATTATAGCACTATCAAAAAGAGACAAAGAAGAAATAAAAAAAATATGTATATTTCTAGGATTAGGAGCAATTCCATATATCAGATATATTGTACTAGCATCACATTCAAGAGGGCATTACTTTTTCACTTTTAGAGCACAGATATCAACAATTGTAGCAGTTATTGTAGCAATATATATAATAATAGATAAAAATAGGCTAAAAAAAGAAATAAAAAGTTCAAAAAATAAAAAAGACATTTATTCTTAGGAGGAAATATAGTGAAAGAAGAAAAAGAATTAACAATACTAATTCCAGCACTAAATGAAGAAAAAACGATAAAAATAGTAATTCAAAAAGCGAAAAAATGGTTAGAAATCAATAATGTAAATGGTGAAATTTTAGTAGCAGACAATAATAGTATAGACAGAACAAAACAAATAGCTAAAGAAAATGGAGCAAGAGTAATAGAAGTAGAACACAAAGGATATGGAAATGCACTAAGAGAAGGAATAAAACAATCAAAAGGAAAGTACATTATCATGGGAGATGCAGATGACAGTTATAACTTTTTAGAAATAGAAGAATTCTATAAAGAATTAAAAAAAGGAAATGATATAGTAATAGGAAATAGATATTATCATATAGAAAAAGGAGCAATGAAATGGACACATAGATATATAGGGACACCATTATTTAGATATATGATAAGAAAGAAATATAAAATAGATATAAAAGATATCAATTGTGGGTTACGAGGAATGAAAAAAGAAAAAATACAAGAATTAGAGTTAAAAAGTGAAGGAATGGAATTTGCAAGTGAAATGATGATAAAAGGCAAAAAAGCAAATTTAAAAATAAAAGAAATACCAATACATTTCTATAAAGATAAAAGAGAAGGAAAATCGCATTTAAATACTGTAAGAGATGGAATTAGACATGTAAAAATAATATTTCAATTATAAACATAAAAATATATACAATGATATATTATATATACAATTCAAAAAGAAAAATCTATTTACAACAAAAATGGATTATACTCTTCAATCTTTCTAAATATAAAAAAATGCTTTAAAAATAGAAAAAAATAATATTGCTATTTTAAAACTAATATAGTAAAATAATAAAGGAAAGTCAGAAGAAAGAGAAGTGGTAAAAATGAAAAAACTACCATATGGAATAAGTAATTATGAAGAATTAGTAAGAGATGGCTACTATTATGTAGATAAAACAATGTATATAGAACAATTAGAAAATTTAGCAGAAAAAAGAATAATGTTTTTACGCCCAAGAAAATTTGGAAAAACATTATTTACAAGTACACTAGAAAACTATTATGACACAAAAAAGAAAGATGAATTTGAAACATTATATGGAGATACATATATAGGAAAAAAGCCAACAAAATTAAAGAATAGTTATCATATATTAAAATTTAATTTTTCAGAAATTGATACAACAAATGAAGAAACAACAATAAAAGGATTTAAAAGTAAAGTTCAATCATCAATAAAATTTTTTATAGAGAAATATGGTTTGGATTTTTTTGTAAATAGTAAAGAAGAAGCTGAAAATATATTAGATGATTTAATAAAAGCTTTTAAAATACAAAAAGCAGAAGAAAAAATATATGTAATTATAGATGAATATGACCATTTTGCGAATGAGTTATTAGGATTTAATACAAATCAATTTAAAAGCTTAGTATCAAAAAATGGAAAAGTAAGAAAATGGTATGAAATCTTAAAAGAGGGGACAGAAAGTGTAATAGACAGAATATTTATAACAGGAGTAGCTCCAATCACATTAGATAGTTTAACTTCTGGATTTAATATAGGGTTAGATATAACACTAGATAGAGAGTTTAATGAAATGATGGGTTTTACGGAAGAAGAACTAAAAGATCTAATGTTAAAACAAAAAATAGATAAAGAAGAACAAGAAAAAATAATACCAATAATGAGAGAAAATTATGACGGATACAGATTTTCACTAAAAGGAAAAGAAAAAATGTATAATTCAAATATGTGTCTATATTTTTTAAATAATTATACAAGATTTAAAGAGATACCAACACAACTAATAGATATGAATATAGCAAGTGATTATAGCAAATTAGGGAAAATGTTAGATTTATGCCAAGGAGAAGAAAGAGAAAAAGTAATAGAAAAAACAGTATCAGGAGAAGGAATAGTAAGTGAAATAACCCAAAAGTTCAATCCAGCAATAGAATTTACAGAAAAAGATTTAGTATCAATGTTATACTATTTAGGATATTTAACAATATCAGGAGAAGAAGTGGGATACCCAATATTAAATATACCAAATAAAGTAATGAAAGAAATATATTCAGACTATTTTTTACAAATATTAAAAAGAAATATAAAAGTAGATATAAATGAAAATTATGTAGAAATAGCAAGAGAAATAGCCCTAGAAGGTAAAATAACAAAAGCCATAGAAATGCTAGAGAGATACTTGCAAAATTTATCAAACAGAGATTACCAAAGGTTTGATGAAAAATACGTAAAACTAATATTTTACTGTATAGTAATGAATTTAAGAATTTTTAGATTAAAATCAGAAATGGAAGTACAAAGAAAATATCCAGATATATTACTAATCCCAAAAGACCAAAGCAAAGAATATAAAGGAGTAATGATAGAATTTAAATATCTAAAAAAAGGAGAAGAATCAAAATTAAAAGAAAAACAAGAAGAAGCAAGAAAACAAATAGAAGAATATGGAAGATTTGAAGAAATAAAAGAATTAAAAAATATAAACAAATATACAGTTGTTGCAGTAAATGATAAAATATATGTAGAAAAAATAGATTAAAAGAACTTTAAAAGAATTTTAAAATTCTCTTAAAGTTCTTTTTTTATGTAAAAAATATACATTAAAAATTGATCAAAATAACAAATAAATTCTTTAAGTTATTTAATTAAAGAAAAAAATAGAAAGGGGGAAAGTTACAAATAACACATAAAATAATTATAGTTATTAAATAAAAATATTTGAATGGGGGAACAAAAGAAATGAAAGAAAAATTGAAAAAAACAAAAGGAATTACATTAATTGCGTTAGTAATTACAATAAGCTAGATATATGTGTTTTAATTTTATGTATGTCGTCATGTATTCCATTAATATTCAATACATATGCAACATTAACAGGATGCATAAATTATATTTTAAAATATATTTCAGCATTTTTGATATATATGATTGTAAAAGATTTAACAAAAGAAAATCCAAGATTAAAGACATATATTATGAACATTATCATCATTTCAGCAGTACTTCTAGTCATATTTGGCATTGATAAAATGAGCACAAATATTTTTTTACCATTAGCCAAGGCAATAAATGTGCCTGAAATCACATATGAAGAAACAAGAATGGACTCATTTTTTAGTTATGCAAATACATTTGCTGCATTTTGTTCTATGGCTTTATTTTTAGCAATTGGAGGATATATAAAAGCACAAAAGAGCATAAAAAAATGTATATATGGAGTATCAATATTTCTATTAGAAACGGGTATCATATTATCTTATTCGAGGATTATATTTATATTTCTAGCCATTGTATTTTTAATATATTTAATATTACTAAAAAATAAAGATTTAAGAATAAAAACGTTGGAATGTACAATTATAACAGGAATATTTTCAGTAATATATACAACTGTATATATGAGACTTTTATCATCAGGAAATTTTATAATGTTATGGTTATTGTTATTGATATTTAGTTTATTAGCATCAGTACTAGCACTTTTATCCGAAAAACTAAATAGTAAATTAATGAAAATAAAAATGAAACATATGATATGTTCAATTGTATTAGTGGTTATAATCATCATAGTTGTAATTATTGTTGGGTTACAGCAAACAGGGCCATTAATCATGTTCAATACAAGTTCTTCAGAAAAAGAGATAACAAAGGAAATTTATCAAGTACAAGGAAATACAAATTATACATTTACATTTGACATAGATGCAAAAAGTAGTTATCAAAATACAGATATATTTAAAATAGCGATATTAGAAAAAAATAAATATTTTGACGATATTAAGCAAACAGAAATAGAATTTGGAACATATAGTGGAGAAAAAGAAATTTCAATCACAACCACAGAAGATACAACTGAAATATTTATTGTTTTTTCAAGCAAAATAGTAAAAGATGATAGTTATCTAAAAGTTAATAAATTACTAATTAATAATTATGAAGAAGTGTTAAATTATAAATATTTGCCAACAAGTTTAGTAAATAAAATTAAAAATATTAATTTTAATACAAAAAGTGCTTGGGAAAGAGGAGTTTTTATAACAGATGCTTTAAAACTAGTTAAAAGTAATTTCTTATTTGGAATCGGTGGAGATGGATGGCAATATAGAGAAGGTGAAGTACAAAGCTATTACTATTGGGCAAGAGAAGTACATAGTTATCCAGTTCAAGTATTTTTAGAATTTGGAATAGTAGGATTTTTAGCATTAGTAGGAATAGTAATTTTAATTATAAAATATAGTTATACTTACCTAAAACAGCAAAGAGATGTTGAACTTGTAACAATTTTAAGCTCTATACTAATTGTTTTCTTACATAGCTTCTTAGATTTTGACATGTCATATATGTGTATCATGCTTATGGTTTTTGTATTGTTAGGAATATTAAGTACAATAATTATTCCAGAGAACAATAATAAGAAAACAAAAAATATTATAAACATTATAATATTTATAGGACTAATATTAATATTGGGAATAAATGGTTTAAATCAGTTAATATATTCTAAAATGCTATATGTGGAAAATGAAAATAATGTAGATATTGCTTATGAAAAGTTGCAAGATATAAATCAATATCCAACATATTTATTATCAGTCAAACAGCAAAACATCAATATAACACAGATGTATGCTAAAGCACATAACATAGATGAAAATGCAGAAATAATCAAAAACTTAGAGTTTTTGTTAAAGCATGAAAAATATAACAATGCATTAGAAAATTGCAAACAATTAATTGAAACTTATAGCACTGTAAATAATATAACAGAAGAAGAATATATAGAAAAGGTAGAAGAAATATGTAATATTGCAAAAGACACAAAGATATCAGAAATATATGGTACTAATGAAAATTTTAAAAGGCAAGTAATGTATTTAGATATTGCTGAAATATTAAGCGAGCAATATGAAAAATGGCAAAATGAAACATTAAAAAAACTTTCAAATGAAATGTGTCAAATAGTGATAAATGAATATGATGAGGTATTGGAAAGAATCAGTGATTATGAAAGATGTAGAATAACAAAAGAAAGTTCAGAAAAAATGATAGAAATTGTAAAAGAAAATTACGAAAAGGCTAAAAGTATGGTGGAATAAAATGGAGTTTTCGGTGTTAATGCCTGTATGCAGTAAAGAAAAACCAGAATACCTAAAAGAAGCAATTGGAAGTATTATTAATCAAACTGTAAGACCTAATCAACTTGTAGTAGTAAAAGATGGAGAACTTTCAAAAGAATTAAATAAAATAATAGAAATATACCAAAATCAATATCCTGAAGTTATAGATATTCTGGAATTAAAAAAACAAAATAGTTTAGGAATGGTACTAAATGAAGGAATAAAGGTATGCAAAAATTCATATATAGCAAGAATGGATAGTGATGATGTAGCTAGAAGAGATAGATTTGAAAAACAATTGAAATATTTACAAGAACATCCAGATATTGATGTATTAGGTGGATATATTGAAGAATATGATCAAGATATGAAAAAAGCTGGCTCATTAAGAAAAGTACCATTAACCCAAAAAGAAATTTACAAAAGAATAATAAGACAAAATCCATTTAATCATAGTGCGGTTATACTAAAAAAGAAATCTGTACTTGAAATAGGAGGGTACAAAGATTGTCAATTAGAAGATTATGATTTATGGATTAGAATGAGATTAAAAAATATGAAAATAGCAAATTTACCAGATGTTTTAGTAAATTATAGGACAAGTCTTGATATGTATAAAAGACGTACAGGATTAGAATATTTAAAAGGAATAATAAAAATAGAAAAACTTCTATTAAAAAATAGATTAATAAATAGATTTCAATATTTAAAAAATGTACTAGCAAGAACAATATTAGCATTTGTACCAGCAAAGATAAAAATGTTTTTATACCCAAAAGTAATAAGGAAAGTGAAATGAAAGAAATAAAAGAACTTAAACTAAAAAGATATCAAAGATTAGAAAAAAGAACATTTGATATTCTAATATCGATAATTGTAATTATATTTTTATTACCTATATATTTTTTAATTGCTATACTAGTAAAGATAGATTCTAAGGGAAAGGCAATATATCTACAAGAAAGAATAGGTAAAAACGGAAAAATATTTAAAATATATAAATTTAGAACAATGATAGAAGATGCAGAAAAAGAAACAGGACCTGTACTAGAAATGAAAAATGATATAAGAGTGACGAGAATAGGCAAAATTTTAAGAAGAAGAAAATTAGATGAATTGCCACAATTTTTTAACGTGTTGAAAGGAGATATGAGTATTGTAGGCCCTAGGCCAGAAAGACCATACTTTGCAAACAAAATAAAAGAAAATTGTAAAGAATTTGAAGATAGAGAAAAGTTTAAACCAGGGATTACTGGTTTAGCCTGTATAGAATTGGGTTATTATGCTGATCCTGAGGAAAAATTAAAATATGATCTATGGTATATGGAAAACTGGAGTATGATGCTAGATATTAAAATTTGTATAAAGACAGTAAAGCTTATATTTGAAAAATCTGATAGAGTTTTATTATCAGATATAAACAAAATTAATTTAAAATAAGTTGACAAATCATAGAAATTTGACTATAATAATATTAGATATTATATTAGTCAGGAGATGAAAGCATGAAATATATAAAAAGATTAGCCGAAAATGTAATTCAAAAACAAGAAAAAATGTTTAAAACAATATTAGTGACTGGTGCAAGACAAGTTGGAAAAACAACAATGTTAAAAAACATAAAACCAGATATTAATTATATAACATTAGATGATATGCTTTTAAATCAATCAGCAATGGAAGAACCAGAATTATTTTTGAAAGCTAATAAACCTCCAATTATAATTGACGAAATACAATATGCACCCAATTTATTAAGATATATAAAAATGGCAGTGGATAGCAGTGAAGAAAAGGCAATGTTCTATTTAACAGGGTCTCAACAATTTGATTTAATGAAGGATGTTAGTGAAAGCTTAGCAGGGAGAGTGGGAATTTTAAACTTGTTAGGATTGAGCCTTAGAGAAGTAAAAGAAATTGATTTTAACGAGCCATTTATACCAACAGAAGAATATTTAAATAAAAGAGAAAAGTGTGTAAAGGAAATTTCTTATGATGAAATATGGAATATGATTCATAAGGGAGCTATGCCAGCATTATATCAAGAAGAAAGTGATGTTGACATGTTCTATGCAATGTATGTAAGTACTTATATTGAAAGAGATGTCAGAAGTTTAACACAAGTTGGAGATACACTTAGTTTTTTGAAATTTATGACGGCATTAGCAAGTAGAATTGGACAATTATTGAATTTGAATAGTATTGCGAATGAAGTGGGAATAACTATACCAACAGCACAAAGATGGTTATCTATCTTAGTAGCTTCTAATATTGTCTATGTACTTGAGCCATACTATAACAACATTATGAAAAGAGCAGTAAAAACACCAAAAGTATATTTTTTGGATACAGGATTAGCAGCATATTTAACGAAATGGAAAACTAGTGAAGTATTAGAAGCAGGGACAATGGCTGGAAATTTCTTTGAAAACTATGTAATAGTAGAAATTATTAAAAGTTATTATAATAGTGGAGAACTAAGACCACCAGTATATTTTTACAGAGATAAAGAAAAAAGAGAAATAGATTTAATTATTGAGCAAAATGGTAAACTGTATCCAATAGAGATTAAGAAAACAGCAAATCCTTCAAAAGATATGATAGAAAACTTCAAAGTGCTTGAAACAATAAAAGAAGTTGGAGAAGGTGCAATTATCTGTATGTATGATAAAATAATTAATTTAGATGAAAAAAATAAAGTAATTCCATATAAATATTTATAGAAATAGCAAATTTAATGATAAAAAATTGATTTAAATAAAAAAATATAAGTGAAATAATATTTGTATAAAATTAAGAAAACGACATTTGTATAATTATAAAAATTCTAAAGAGTAAGTAAATTTGGAGGGAAAATATGTCAAAAGAAAATCAAGAAGTTGAAAAACTTGAAAAAGAATTTAAAAGTAAATTATTTGAAGTAATAAGTGAACTATCATCAAAACTAAACGAATTAATGACAACGATACAAAAAACAGGAAAATATGTTGACTTAGAAACTGATTTACCTAATATGGGAGTAACATTAAATAATAAACTGAATGAAATGCAAAGAGAATTCCAAAAGGCAGGATTATCTATATATTCACAATATAATGAAGAATTGGATTTTGCAAATATGCCACTTATAGGAGAAGCCATTATCACAGATTTGATGACTTATGTAGCAGAAGGACAACAAAAATTGTCTGATTATAATGATACAAGTTTAAAAATTTTAACAAAAAAAGATGAACCAGTAAAAGCATTAGAAAAAGTCAGCCCATTAAGGAGAATGTTTGCAAAAATAAAAAATCTCTTTGCTATAAAAAAACAACAGGGTCAGGTGTATAAACAGGAAGAAGTAGATGAAATGAACACATACTTATCTGACTACAAAGATATAGATAATAAACTATATAATTATAATTTAAGAGACAATATTGTGCCTGCTATAGTAAAAAAACTTAGGCAACATAATGCTTATGCGGTACCTGGAATATTAGAAGAATCTATTGCTCCGGATTTAGAAAAATTAGGATTATCTGATTTAACTCCAGAAATCCAAGAAACTTTAATAGAAGAATATAAAAAAGATTCACGAAATCCACTAATTCATGATCTTAGTAAACTGCATGTTCCAGATTTTAATAGAGAAAACAAAAAGGATGGAACAAGTTTAGAAGAAGTGCATGACAAACCTAGAGACCTATTATCTGATAATGATAGAGGTATAAATGGAGAAAAAAGAAGTTTAAGAGAAGATGGTGTAAAACTAGAAGATTTAGTACTAATAGACAAAACTGTTAATGCTTCAGATAGACAAGTAGCAATAACATCTATTCATAAAGAATTGCAAGCAACTGAAGAAAAAGTTCAAGATAAAACACAAGAAGATACAGGAAAATCTTTAGAATAATACCAAGGAGGAATCTTATATGACTATAGCTTATCAAAATGCACTAGCAGAAGTTGATACAATATTGGAATTTATGTCACCAGAGTTATTGCATAAAATCCCCAATTCATTTTTGGAATTTATAAAACAAAAAAAGTCTAAATCATATACTATTAATTTAGATATGGAATTACCATTAGAAGAACAAGATCTTTTAAAAGAAACTCGAACAATACTTTCTTTAATATATAGGAGTTATTTATGCAGTTCTGAACAAAGTAGAAAATTAAAAATAGAAGATAGTATGGAATTAAAAGAAAAATATAGTTATCAAAACCTTTTAAAAAAAAGCAATAAAAAATAATATAACTATATACTTTCTAATATTTCAAACTCAATAGTAAAAATTTTAATATATTATTCACAAAAACACTTGTAAAATTCCAAAAATTGTGTAATAATATTAACATAATGGAAAAGACAATAAAAAAGAGGAGTAAGTTTACACATATTTTTAGAGAATAGAAGTCATAGGCTGAAAGCTTCTTAAATCATGATAAACCGAAGGTAGCTTTTTTGTCGATATTCTGAAAAAAGTAGTAAGAATATCCGTTTAAGCAACGTTAAAGGCTAATAGAGATGTATGATTATTTGAATTTATGGAAAATAAAAGCAAATAATTATATAATTAAGGTGGTACCGTGAATAATATTCGCCCTTATGTTTTATACATAAGGGTTTTTTTGTTGAATAGGAAAAATTTAATTTTTCCTATTCAACAAAAAAACAACGTTGCAAATTTATAAAAGGAGGAAATGAATATGCAAGATAAGTATAATCCAAAGGATTTTGAAGAAAAAATTTATCAAGAATGGGAGAAAAAAGGGTATTTTAAACCAAGCATGGATAAGACGAAAGAAAGTTTTTGTATTATGATGCCACCCCCAAATGTAACAGGAAAATTACACATGGGGCACGCATTAGATGATACGATTCAAGACATTTTAATTCGTTTTAAAAGAATGCAAGGATATAATACTTTATGGCTTCCTGGAAGTGATCATGCTTCTATTTCAACAGAGATGAAAGTGGTTGAAAAATTAAAGAATGAAGGTAAGACAAAACAAGATTTAGGAAGAGAAAAATTCTTAGAAGAAGCTTGGGAATGGACAAGAATTTATGGTGGAACTATTCAAGAGCAACAAAAGAAATTAGGATGTTCTTGTGATTGGGATAGAAGAAGATTTACATTAGATGAAGGGCTATCTGATGCTGTTTTAGAGCAATTTGTTGATTTATACAACAAAGGACTAATCTATAAAGGAAAAAGAATGATTAACTATTGTCCAAGTTGTAAAACCTCTATATCAGACGCAGAAGTAGAATATAAAGAAGAGGCTTCTCATTTATGGCATATCCGTTATCAAATAACAGGAGAAAAAGATAGATATATTATTGTTGCTACAACAAGGCCTGAAACAATGCTTGGAGATACAGCAGTTGCGGTTCATCCAGATGATGAAAGATATAAAGATTTGGTTGGAAAAACTTGTATTTTACCAATTATGAATAAAGAAATTCCAATTATTGCAGATGAATTTGTTGAAAAAGAATTTGGAACAGGTTGCGTAAAAATCACACCAGCACATGATATGAATGATTATCAAGCAGGTTTAAGACATAATTTAGAAATTGTAGAAGTATTTGATGAAAATAATAAAATGGGTAATTTGGTTCCAGAATATAAAGGAATGGATTTACTAGAAGCTAGAAAAGCAATTGTTAAAAAGCTTGAAGAAATAGGAGCATTAGTAAAAACAGAAGACTATACCCATAATGTAGCAAAATGCGAAAGATGTAAAACAACCATAGAGCCTAAAATCTCTGAGCAATGGTTTGTTTCTATGAAGGATTTAGCAAAAAGAGCAGCAGATTCTGTAAGAAACAATGAAGCTAGATTTATTCCAAAAAAATATGAAAAACAATATTTTAATTGGCTAGATAATATACAAGATTGGTGTATATCAAGACAATTATGGTGGGGACATCAAATACCAGCATATTATTGTGAAGAATGTGGACATATTAATGTTGCAAAAACAGCACCTGAAAAATGTGAAAAATGTGGAAGCACAAAATTACATCAGGATGAAGATACATTAGATACATGGTTTAGTTCTGCATTATGGCCATTTTCAACATTAGGTTGGCCAAATACAGAAACAGAGGATTACAAAACATTCTATCCAACAAGTGTCTTAGTTACAGGATTTGATATTATTACTTTCTGGGTATCAAGAATGATGTCACAAGGGTTAGAATTTACTGGCCAAGCACCATTTAAAGATATTTTAATCCATGGAATGGTACGTGATAGTCAAGGAAGAAAAATGTCTAAAACCTTAGGAAATGGTATAGATCCAATTGAGATTATTGACCAATATGGAGCAGATAATTTGCGTTTTGCTGTTATATCAGGAACCACAATGGGAAATGATATTCGATATATGCCAGAAAAACTAGAGCAAGCATCAAACTTTGCCAATAAAATTTGGAATGCAACAAAATTTATTAGAAATAACGAAGTGAAAGATGAAGATATCATTGATTTCCATACAAAGGTATATGATAAAGAAACAAAAAAATACAAAAATAATTTATTAAAATTAGAAGATAAATGGATTATTAACAAATTAGAAACCTTGATTACAGAACTAACCAATAATATGGAAAATTACGATTTAGGGGTTGCACTTGATAAAGTATATAACTTTATTTGGAATGAATTCTGTGATTGGTATATTGAAATGGTAAAACCAAGATTGTATAGTAATGATTATGAAGAAAAAGTAAAGGTTTGCTATGTTTTAGATTATGTATTTGGTATTTCGATGAAATTATTACACCCATTTATGCCATTTGTAACAACAGAAATTTATAGAAACTTAGTAAAATACAATGACAAAGAGTTAATGGTGTCAAAATGGCCACACGCAAAAACACAAAATCAATTTAAAGATGAAGAAGATTTTGTTGAAAGATTAAAGTCAATAATAACAGAAATCAGAAATACAAGGGCAAACATGAATGTGCATCCATCTAAAAAAGCAGAATTGATTTTTGTAACTGAAAAATATGAAAAGGAAATAGAGGAAGCAAAAGAATTCTTGTTAAAATTAGGATTTGGAAGTAATATTCTTATTCAAAAAGATAAAACAGGAATTAGAGATAATGCAATTAGCATTGTAGAAGATGGAATAGAATTATATATGCCATTTGAAGGATTAGTAGATATGGAACAAGAGAGAAAACGTTTAGAAGAGGAAAAGAAAAGACTAGAAGGAGAAGTAGCAAGATGCGAAAAAATGTTATCTAATCCAGGATTTATGAATAAAGCACCACAAAGTAAAATTGATGAAGAAAAAGCAAAATTAGAAAAATACAAAGATATGTTAGCAAAAGTAATGGAATCATCAAAATAAGTGTGAATGGGGACGGAGCGATGATTTTTGCTCCGTCCCCAAATCACTATCCATCTCCATTAATATCCATATTTTCTAAATTCTTAGAACGTGTATATGGTTTTTGTTCATCTGTTATTCCTAATAGATAATCAATAGAAGTATCATAATAAAGCGATAAATTTATCAAAATCCTTGTAGGGATGTCATTTTCTCCTGTTTCATATTTTGAGTACCCAGTTTGAGACATATTTAAAATTGATGCAATTTTTTTCTGTGTCAAATCATGGTCTTCTCTTAATGAGCGAATTCTCGTGTAAACTTTAAAAAATTTGTTATTCATATTTATATCATTCCTTTCCTAAGACAGAACACTGGTTGTAAAAGAAATAATTTTTTCACCTTTGTTCTTTTTGTAGTTTCCCCATTTATCTATTTTTAAAATGAAAATGAAAAAAGTTCTTAACGAAAACGTGAAAAAAACCTAAAAATGAGTAAAAAAAGAGTTTATAAAAATATTTTAAAATATTAAAAAATTACTATTGACTTCTAACCTAAATTAGGTTAAAATATAAATCGAACAACCTGAAACAGATTAAAAGACAAAAGTGCGATACAAATAAAATAGCCATAGATGTTTCAGGAACGAGGCTATTTTATGCATTATTTCTTAACTATAAATATAGTGGGGGAGACAAAACACAATAGAAAAAATAAGGAGGTGAAGGAGGAAGATGTGAAAAGAGTTATATATCGTCGAGGAAAAAGAGCGACTAAAAAGAAACTAAACAAGAAAAAACTATTTGGTTTAATCCTTCTTTTTGCAGTCATTGTGATTATATGCATTGAAATGTATAGTAAAAAAGAAAGCAATGCACATGCAATTAGCGACACTTCGGTTGAGATTACAAATGAAACTACGGACAATAACACAGTTTATGAAGAAGAAAAAAATATTGCAGATGTGGATATCCCTGATACCGTAGGTGGTTACAATGTCTTAGGTCAATTAGTATTAGAAAAGATAGGTGTGACGCAAAATATTTTGGATAGAACTGAAGATAATTCTTTAAGAGTTGGGGTAACCAAATTTTATGGTCCTCAAATCAATCAAGCTGGAAATTTTTGCATATGTGGTCACAATTACACAGGTATCTTAAAAGATTTAAAAGATATGCAAGAGGGAGATAAATTTTATATCATTTCAAAAGACACTAAAGAAAGAGTGGATTACGAAATTTATGATATGTATTCATGTGAGCCAACAGATTTATCTTGTTTAACGCAAAACCAAGACGGGAAAAGAGAAGTAACTCTGATAACATGTGATCCTGGGGGATTAACGAGGCTAATATGTAAGGCAAGAGAGATATAACGTTAAAAATGTATTTATAAAAGTACATAAGATTATACAAAAATAAGAAAGGAAAGTGAAAAAAATGAAAAAGAAAATATTAGGAATAGTAATAACATTAGTAATAATGATGGGAATGATGGTAAGCCAAGTAAATGCTGCCACAATAAGTGCAAGTAATACAGAGGTAAACAAAGGAGATGAATTAACAGTAACTGTTAATTTAGATAATCCAACACAAGCAATTGATTTAGTTTTAACTTATGATGCAAATAGTTTTGAATATGTAAAAGGTTCAGTAACTTCAAGTATTGGAGACTTAACAGTAAATGACACAGTAGCTGGAGAAGTAAGATTATCAGCTGCAAGTGCAACAAATTCAACAACATCTGTAACATATACATTTGTTGCAAAAGAAAATACAGATGCAGCAGCATTCAATGCTAGTGGATTAGTAACAGAAAGTGGAGAAGAATTTACAGTTGATTCTGTATCAGTTAGTGTTGTAGAAGCAGAAGAACCAACACAACCAGAAAACCCAGAACAACCAACAAATCCAGAACAACCTTCAACAGAAAATCCTGGAGAAACAACAAATAATGACCAAAATGGTAGTGAAACAAATACAGATGCTCCATTAGTAGATGAAAATGGAAATGTTATCACAAAATTACCACAAACAGGTGTAAATGTTTATACAGTAATCGCAGGAATTGCAGTAGTTGCAATCGCAACAGTTTT
>CALXAE010000027.1 GCA_944386205.1 uncultured Clostridia bacterium | reverse complement strand
TTAGCAAGTAATTCTTCATGAGTACCTTGTTCTACAATATCTCCATGATTCATAACTAAAATTAAATCTGCATTTTTAATGGTTGATAATCTATGTGCAATAATAAAGCTTGTTCTTCCTTTCATTAGATTATCCATTGCTGATTGAATTTGTATTTCTGTTCTTGTATCAATTGAACTTGTTGCCTCATCTAATATTAATATTTTAGGATCTGCTAATATAACTCTTGCGATAGTAAGTAATTGCTTTTGACCTGCTGATATGTTTGTTGATTCCTCGTTTATCATTGAGTTATATCCCTTTGGTAATGTTTTGATAAAGTGATGTACATGTGCTGCTTTTGCAGCTTCTATTACTTCTGTATCTGTTGCATCTTCATTACCATATTTGATATTTTCTTTTACCGTTCCACCAAATAACCATGTATCTTGTAGAACCATACCAAACATTTTACGTAATTCTCCTCTATCAAAATCTTTTACATTATGACCATCTACTAATATAGCTCCATCTGTTACATCATAAAATCTCATTAACAATTTTACCATTGTTGTCTTTCCTGCTCCTGTTGGTCCTACAATTGCTATTTTTTGTCCTTCTTTTACATTGGCATTAAAATCTTTTATAATTGTTTTTTCTGGATTATATCCAAACTTTACATGTTCAAATTGTACATTTCCTTCTAATTTTGATGTATCTATATTTCCTTTAGTTGTGACAACTTCTTCTGGCTCTTCTAAAAATTCAAAGATTCTTTCTGCAGCTGCCATCATGGCTTGTAGCATATTAGATATTTGTGCCAATTGGTTAATTGGTTGAGTAAATTGTTTATTATATTGTATAAAACTTTGTATGTTTCCAACGGTGATGGTTCCTCTAATTGCTAAATATCCACCAGCTACTGCTACTGCTACATATCCTACATTTGATATAAAATTCATAACAGGATGCATTAAACCTGATAAAAATTGTGCTTTCCATCCAGAATGATATAATTCATCATTTGCTTTTTCAAACTCTTTTGTTACTTTTTCTTCTGCATTAAATACTTTTACAATATTTAGTCCACCATATACTTCTTCTACTTGACCATTTACATGTCCTAAATAGTCTTGTTGTCTATTAAAGTATTTTTGAGATTTTTTTACAATAGCTGTTACTAATATTCCTGCTATTGGTAAAATAACTAATGAAATTAATGTCATTTGCCAACTAATTGAAAACATCATTACTAAAATACCAATAATTGTGCATATTGCTGTAATAATATGTGTAATACTTTGGTTTAAGTTCATACTTAATGTATCAATATCATTTGTAATAACAGATAGTACTTCTCCGTTTGTTTTTTTATCAAAATATTTCATTGGCAATTTGTTAATTTTTACAGCTATATCATTTCTTATTCTATATGTGATTTTTTGGGCAACATTTGTCATTAAAAATCCTTGTACAAATGAGAATATAGCACTAGTCACATATAATCCTAATAATGTTAATGCAATCGTTCCAATTTTCCCAAAATCAATTCCTGAACCACCACTTAATTTACTAATTAATCCATTAAAAATTTCTGTTGTTGCATTTCCTAAGATTTTAGGTCCAACTATTGTAAATATTGTACTACCAATTGCAAATATCATCACAATAATAAGTGGTACTTTGTATTTTGCTAAATAGGAACGTATTAATTTTTTGGTTGTTTGTTTAAAGTCTTTTGGCTTTTGCGTTGTTTGAGCTCCTCTAGGTCCTCCCATTGGTCCTGGCATATTACTTACCTCCTTTCTCGCCTAATTCTTCTTCAGACAATTGTGATAAGGCAATTTGCCTATATGTTTCATTATTTTTCATTAATTCTTCATGTGTACCAATTCCGACCATTTTTCCTTCTTCTAATACAATAATTTGGTCTGCATTTAAAATGGTACTAATTCTTTGAGCAACAATGATTACTGTTTTGTTTTCTGTCTTTGTTGATAGGGCTTCTCTTAATTTACTATCTGTTTTAAAGTCCAAGGCTGAAAAACTATCATCAAATACAAATATTTCTGGATCTTTTGCAATTGCTCTTGCAATTGATAATCTTTGTTTTTGACCTCCTGATACATTTCCTCCGCCTTGTGCAATTGGATCTTTGTATTTATTTTCTTTTTCATTAATAAATTCTGTTGCTTGTGCAATTTCTGCTGCTTCTACCATTCTTTCATCTGACATATTTTCATCAGAATATTTAATATTTGATTCTATTGTTCCTGAGAATAATACACCTTTTTGTGGTACAAATCCGATAATATCTCTTAAATCTTTTTGAGAAACATCTTTAACATTAACACCATCAATGCATAACTCTCCGCCTGTGACATCATAAAATCTTGGAATTAGATTAACAACTGTTGACTTTCCACTTCCTGTACTACCAATAATCGCTGTTGTTTTTCCTGGCTCTGCTGTAAAGTTAATGTCTTCTAATATTTCTGTATCAGCATCTGGATACCTGAAAGAAACATTTTTAAATTCTACTAATCCTTTTTTAGATGGATCAAATTTTTTGGTTTCTTTTTTATCTTTAATACTTGACTCAGCTTCTAATACTTCATTAATTCTTCTTGCAGAAACTGATGCTCTTGGAAGCATAATTGAAATCATAGAAATCATTAAGAATGCCATAACGATTTGCATTGTATATTGGATAAATGCCATCATATCTCCAACCTGCATAACACCTTGGTCAACATTATGTCCCCCAACCCAAACAATTAATATCATGATAGAGTTCATAATAAACATAAGCATTGGCATCATCATAGACATAGCTTTATTAACAAATAAGTTTGCCTTCATTAAATCTTTATTTGCGCTATCAAATCTTGCTTCCTCTTTTTTCTCTTTGTTAAAAGCTCTTATAACAGGTAAACCTGTCAAGATTTCTCTTGAAACTTCATTTAATTTGTCTATTAAATCTTGTAATTTTTTAAATTTAGGCATTGCAATTGCAAATAATGTTCCTACTATAAATAAAATAGCAAGTATTGCAATTCCAATAATCCAAGCCATTGAACTATCTGTACTTGTAAGTACTCTTATAAATCCTCCAATACCAATAATTGGTGCATAAACAACAACTCTAAATAACAAAGTAATTAATTGTTGGATTTGTTGTACGTCATTTGTACTACGTGTAATTAGAGATGCTGTTGAGAATTCATTTAATTCTGCATTAGAGAAACTTGTTACCTTTTTAAATACTTTTTCTCTTAATGTTTTTCCTAGTTTTGCTGCTACTCTTGAAGATAATAGCATAATTGTTACAGCACATACCATTGTAATTAAAGCAATACCTAGCATTTGTAATCCAGTTTTCAAAATATAATCATTTTGAATTTTGTCTGTATCAGCTCCTGCATTAATATATACTTGTTTTACAGAAGAGATTGCAGCTTGTTCCTTGATAGAATCATTCATTTCTTCTATTCTTTTAGTAAATTCTGCTAAAACTTGCTTACTTTGTTCTTCTGGCATTTGCTCAATAATTTCTATTAGATTCATGTTTTGAATATATTGTTTTTGTTCTTCTGGAACATTTTGTACAAGTTTTTCTTTTATTTGTTTTGCTGTTTCTTCATTTGTAATAGTCGTCATTTCCATTAATGGATCTACAATGATTCCTGTTAGATTTTCTTCTTGCTCTTCATCAATATCTTTTAAAACATAGATGGTATCTGGTTGAACTTCATAATCATTACCAAAATATTTTTTTATACTTTTTTCTTCATGATTACTTTGTGTTTCACCAACTAATGTATAATTTTCTAATATCTCGTCATCTTTATCTGTAAACACAAGAAGTGAATCCATATCTTCTTTTGATATTATACCTAGTACAGGACTCTCAATTCCACCTGCTTGTATACCTTCATTAACAATCTTTGAGGTATAGTCTGGTAATGCTAAATCTGTTGAAGCTTGCACACATAGTAATATAACAATAATGATGACTGCTCCTAATGAATTTTTCAAATTTTTTAATATCTTTAGCATATCTCTCTCCTTCTTCTCTTTATTTAGATTTTTTAGGATACCTATAAACCTTTTTAGACAAAATTAAATGACACTGTACTATTTATTATACGTGACACAGTGTCATTGGTCAATATATTTATTGTAAATTTTTTGTAAATTTTCATTTATCATTAACTAAATTATCATATGTATTTTAAAATTGAATTATACTTTTTTATTATAATATGATTACATTTTTCTAAATACGCCTGCTACTTTTCCCAATATTTCACAATCTGGTACGATAATTGGATCCATTGTAGAATTTTCTGGTTGTAATCTGATATGATCTTCTTCTTTATAAAATGTTTTTACTGTTGCTTCATCTCCAATTAAAGCTACCACAATTTCTCCGTTATTAGCTGTATTTTGTCTTTTTACAAGAATATAGTCTCCATCTAAAATTCCTGCTTCTATCATACTTTCTCCTCTAACTGTTAGCATAAAGCTTTCTGAATTTCCAACAAAATCAATTGGAATTGGGAAAGTATCTGTAACATTTTCTACAGCTAAAATTGGTTCTCCTGCTGTTATTTTTCCTATAATAGGAACTTCAACCAATTCTTTTTGTGTATAGAAATCTTTGCTTGAAGTTATTTTTTCCTCTCCTGAAGCACCTTTTAACAATCTTAATGTTCTTCCTTTTTTGTCTTTTTTCTTAACATAGCCTTTTTCTTCTAGTTTTGCTAAATAACTATGTACAGTTGCTGTTGAATTTAGTCCAACTGCTTTTCCAATTTCTCTAACTGATGGTGGATATCCTTGTGTCATGATTTGTTTTTCGATAAAATGCAAGATTGATTTTTCTCTTCTATTTAATTCCTGGTTCTTTTTTGCCATTTTTCTTCACTCCATTCTCTTAATTTGTATTATCATATCATACAAACAAAAAAATGTCAAACAAATTTTTGATTTTTTTATTTCTTTTTGAGAACCTGTCAAATTGTTTCATTATGAAAACCGAAATAGACAGAACTAGATTAATTAAATAATATAAAAATCCAATATGATAGTTATAAAATTTTATTTATTAAATGGCTGGCGTTACAGAATATACAAATTCTAACATTATAAAGCAGGCACCTCTCACAGCAAGTCTGAGATTCTCCTACTTGATAATGTAAGAATTTGTAATATTCTTCCACTAGCACATTTAATTTCATAAAATTTTATAACTATCATATTGGATTTTATTAATTATTATTCTGTCTAGTCCGGTTTTCATAATGAAACAATTTGACCTGTCTCTAAATCTTCCAATAATTTTTCCTTTATTTCTAATGGTAATAAAACCAAATTAGCTATATCTTCTTGCTTCACAATTTCTGGAATATGTTCTCCAGCATCTATATATTTTGGATTATTTGAATATTCTTCTCCATCACCTGTACCAAACTCTCCATCTACATATTCACATAGAAAAAAATATTCCTTCATATTTAATTTTAAATTTTCTGTTTCATATAATTTTTTTATTACCTTTACATTTATTCCAAATTCTTCTTTAATTTCTCTAATTACTCCCTCTTCTAAGGTTTCTCCTTCTTCTAAATGACCACCTGGAAATGTATAATATTCTTGGTAATCTTTATTTCTTTTAACATTCTTTCTATGCATTAATACAATTCCATTTTCCATAAAAACAATACCTGCTACTCTTGTTGCCCTCTTTGCTATTTTTTGTTCATCTTTCATTTAAAAACCTTATATAATAATCAATGATAAAATCGACTATTATACTTACCTTTCTCCATTAATTATTTAAAATTTTGGTTTAATGGCACCATTATTATTCTACAATTTTAATATAGGTAATATTTCATTATTTATGTTTAAACATATTTTTCTATTAATACAACTGTTCTTCCACTTCTAGTTGTTCCTGTAAATTCCTTAATAATAAATCTACCTTTTCCTCTAATAGTAATAATATCTCCACATTTTACTGTTTTAGAGTTTTTAGTTTCATTTTGTCCATTTACAAATACTCTTTCTTGTGCAATAATTTCTGATGCTTTACTTCTTGATGTTCTTGCCAAGTCTGATACAATATTATCTAATCGTAATGATGGAACAATAATACTAATTTCTTCTACTTTTATTTCTGGTTTTCTTATATTTTGTATATTTTCTATTTCTATCTTTGCATTTTCAAATCTTGTAAGAGATGGTAATTGTGATTTTAAAACTTCTGCAAAGTCACTTACAGTTATAATATCCGCACCTTCTTCTCCTACTAGAATGTCACCTACTTTTTCTCTTTTTAAACCTAATTTTACAATTCCACCTAAATAATTTCTGTGTGCATATTTTCCTTTTTCTTCTTCTGGTAATTTTATTCGAACAACTTTTAAAATTTTATCATAATTTTTTTCTAACATATTGTCATCAAATTTTTCTGGAAATGTAACAAGTACTTTTCTTTCTGCATCTTCGTACCCACCATATAATTTAAAATTTTGAAATTGGTTTTTTCTTAAAAAGTTTTCCACTAATGATACTTGATACATATCTAAAAAATCTGTAAATTCAATTTTTTCTTTTTTAGACGCTATTTCTATTTTGTCTAACACCTGTGCCAAACATAATTTATCTTCTTGTTTTTTATAATCTTTTAGTAATTCTTGTTTATTCATTTATGTTATTCTCCCTACTTTCATTTTTATATTTTTGTATATCTTCGACAATATCATCTTCATCTAAATGATATATTTTTTCTAATTCTTCCACACTTCCATGTTGAATAAATTTATCTGGATATGCATAAGCTTTCACTTTTACATTTTCCATATTATTATCAATAATTAACTCTTTTATTGCTGTACCTAATCCATTTATAATCGTTCCATCTTCAATAGTAATTACATTTCTAGTTTTCTCTATAGATTTTTTTATAGTGTCAATATCTAGCGGTTTTAAAAATCTCACATTAATCACTTCTGCATCTATATTTTTTTCTTGCAATTTTTTTGCAATTTTCATACCTCTTGCAACTGTTTTTCCAATTGTTAATATTGATATATCTTTTCCTTCTTTTAAGATTTCTGCTTTTCCTTCTTCTATTTTTTGATGTTTTTGAAATGGTTCTTTATCTTCCCCACCTCTTGGATATCGAATGACTACAGGCTTTTTTAGTTCTACTGCAAATTCTAACATATCTTCTAATTCCTTAAAGTCTTTTGGTGCTAAAATTATTAAATTAGGAACTAGTCTAAAAAATGCCATATCTAATGTACCTTGATGTGTTTCTCCATCAGCTCCTACAATGCCTGCTCTATCAACACACATAATAACTGGTAAATTTTGAAGTGCAATATCATGAATTACTTGATCATATGCTCTCTGATAGAATGAAGAATATATTGGAACAACTGGTATCATTCCATCAATTGCCAATCCAGCAGCTAGTCCAAGTGCATGTTGTTCAGCTATTCCTATATCAAAAAATCGATTAGGAAATTCTTTACTAAAATCTGTAAGTCCTGTTCCATCTTTCATTGATGCTGTAATTGCTACTATTTTTTCATTTTTCCTTGCTAATTCTACCAATTTGTCTCCAAATACTTTAGAATAATCTTTTTTCTTTTCTTTCTTACTTTTTCCTGTTTCGATATCAAAAGGTCCTGTTGCATGAAATTTGTCTGGATTCTTTTCTGCTATTTCATATCCCTTTCCTTTTTTTGTTAATACATGAATTAGTACAGGATTCTCAATTTGTTTACTTAAAGTTAAGATACTTTGTAATTCTTCTAAGTTATGTCCATCTACTGGTCCTAAATAAGTAAAACCTATATCTTCAAAAAACATTTTTGGTATAATTAATTGTTTAATACTTCTTTTAATAGTTTGTACAATTTTGACAATTGGCTTTCCAATAACAGGTATCTGGTTCATTCTCTTTTTTATGATAACATTTGTCCTTGTATACATCTTTTTGGTTCTTAGTTTACTAAGTAACATATTTAAACCACCAATATTTGGTGAAATGCTCATTTCATTATCATTTAAAATAATTGTCATTTTTGTTTTGCTGTATCCTACATCATTTAAAGCCTCTAATGCCATTCCTCCTGTTAAAGCCCCATCACCAATAACAGCTAATACAGAATAATTTTCCTTTTTTAAATCTCTTGCTCTTGCCATTCCTAAAGCTGCTGATATAGAAGTGCTACTATGTCCTGTATTAAAATAATCATATTCTGATTCATTAGTTTTTGGAAAGCCTGCAATTCCATTTAATTTTCGTAATGTTTTTAACGCATCTTTTCTGCCTGTTAGAATTTTATGTACATAAGTTTGATGTCCAACATCCCAGACAATTTTATCTTTTTTGAAATCAAATACGTTATGTAATGCCAATGTTAATTCTACTACTCCTAAATTTGAAGCTAAATGTCCACCATTTTCTGATACGATTTCTAGTATATATTTTCTAATTTCTTCCGCTAATTTTTGTTCTTCTAAAATACTCAATTTTTTCAAATCTTCTGGAAAATTTATACTTTCTAGCATATAAAATTTCATTCCTTTCCTGCTATGCTTAAGATGTTTATCTGATTTTTTATTAATTTACATTTTGTATTTTATCATATTTTTTTGCTTTTTTCTACAAATTTTGTTGTATTTTTTATTTCTTGTGTTAAAATATATAATGAATATAATTATGGGAGAAAGGAATGATCTAACTTATGAAAAAACGTGTTTTTATAACATTATTTTTAATTTTAATTTTAATAACAAATTTATCTTTTGCATCTTATGAAACTGTTACTATGACTGTTGTTGAAGAGCCTGTTTGTACAATCGAAATCGGAGAAAATTCAAGTTTTGAAAAAAGATTAATTGAAAAAAATCTAAATAATAAAGAAGTTACCCTTCAATTACAAGTAACCAATGAAGAAGCTTCAACTCAACCTACTGGAGAGATCATGTTAGTAATTGATAATTCTTTAAGTATGGAAGAGACAGTTGATGGAACAACTACAAGGGAAGAATTAGTTATCGAATCTGCTACTAATTTAGTAAATACAATTTTAGAAGGAAACGAAAATTTAAAAATAGGTGTTGTTAGTTTCTCAACAAACACTGATGTTTCTTTAGAAGGAACAATTGAAGATGCTAATTTAGTTTCTGATTTATCTGATGATCCACAAGCTTTATTTTCAGCTATTTCAAATATTGAATACAATGGACCTAGAACAGATTTAGAAGCAGGCTTAAATTTAGCTAGTCAATATTTTACTGAAGAAGAAAATAACAAATATGTTATTGTTTTAACAGATGGTGTTCCTAATGTAGCTTTAGATTATGATGGTACTTATTATTCTGATGATGTTATCAATAAAACCAAAGCTCAATTACAAGCATTAGATACTGCTGGTTATGATGTTATCACAATGCTTACAGGTATTACTGAAGAAGATTCTCAACCTATACCAGATGGCAAAACTTATGGTGAAATAATTGAAGAAATTTTTGGTACAGAAGAGACACCAACTGCCGGTAAATTCTACTATGTACAAGATAGTGAAATTGAACAAACAATTACTAATGATATTTATAATGATTTATTACCAATTGAGCATGTATTGACAGATATAACTATTACTGATTATTTTCCAGCAGAAATTGTAAATAATTTTGAATTTGCTTATGTTTCAGAACCTAATGTTGGAACAATCTCTACTCAAATAGATACACAAAACAATTCTATAACATGGACAATTTCCGAATTACAACCTGGTGAAACAGCTACCGTTCAATACACTCTAAGCTTAGAAGAAGATTTTGATAGTAGTATTGTAGGACCTATTTTAGATACAAATGAAAGAGTTGATATTACTTATACAAATTTTGATGGCGAAACTGTTGAAGAAACTTCTGATGTTACACCAAAATTGAGGCTTGCAGAACCACCAGTTACTTTACCAGCTGCTGGTACACCAATTATGATAACACTGTTTGTAATCGTTGTTGGAGCAATTATTTATTCATTTGTAAGATTTACTATTATAAATAAAAATATGAAATAAAACATATCTTTAACAAAAAAATGTATATAATATTTTATTCGTTAAATGGCTATTTCAGTTGACACATTTAATTTTATAAAATATTATATACTTTTTTTATTGTGTAAAGTTATAATTCATTTTCAATTTTTAATAATCGGTTATATTTTGCAACTCTATCTGTTCTGCAAGGCGCACCTGTTTTTATTTGAATACTATTAACACCTACTGCAATGTCAGCAATTGTGGTATCTTCTGTTTCTCCAGATCTATGAGAAATAATCGTTTTATATCCATTTTCTTTTGCCATTTGAATGGTATCTAAAGTTTCTGTTAATGTTCCTATTTGATTTGGTTTAATTAAAATGGCATTTGCCACTTTTTTATCAAATCCCCTTCTTAACCTAGACATATTAGTTACAAATAGGTCGTCTCCTACTAATTGAATTTTCTTTCCTAATTTTTCTGTTAGTATTTGCCAATTATCCCAGTCTTCTTCTGCCAATCCATCTTCTATTGATACAATTGGATATTTGTTACATAAATTTACTAAATAGTCTATCATTTCTTCATTTGTTTTTAAGACATCAGTTTTCCAGAAATAATAACCGTCTTTTCCAATCTTTTTAGCTTCTTCTTTCATTTCTGTACTTGCAACATCTAAAGCTAATACAATGTCTTTTCCTGGTTCATATCCTGCTTTTTTGATTGCTTCTATGATGACATCTAATGCCATTTCTTCATTTTCTAGATTTGGTGCAAAACCTCCTTCATCACCTACACCAACTGCAAATCCTTTTTCTTTTAACACATTTTTTAATGTATGATAAATTTCAGCACCTCTACGCAATCTTTCTGCAAATGTAATATCTCCTATTGGCATTATCATAAATTCTTGGATACTAATATTATTTTCTGAATGTTTTCCTCCATTTAATATGTTCATCATAGGAACAGGTAGTTTTTTTGCGTTAATTCCACCTATATATCTATATAGTTCAATTCCTAATGTGTTACTTGCTGCTTTTGCTACCGCCAGCGAAACACCTAAAATTGCATTTGCTCCTAAATTCGATTTGTTTAATGTGTCGTCTAGTCGTATCATTTCTTCATCTATTTTTCTTTGTTCAAATACATTCATGCCAATGATTTTTTTGCTGATTTTTTTATTAACATTTTCTACTGCTTTTAAAACCCCTTTTCCATTGTATCGATTTTTCTCTCCATCACGTAATTCTACGGCTTCAAAACTTCCTGTTGAAGCACCTGATGGCACTGCTGCCACTCCGCATATTCCCTCTTCTGTTAGTACTTCTACTTGTAAAGTAGGATTTCCTCTTGAATCCAATATTTCTATTGCCTCTACACTTTTAATCAATGAACTCTTTTTCATAAAACCTCCTTTTTGAGCAACACTGCTCTTAAAAAATATTCTATTTACATATATATACAGTTTTTACAATTTCATGAAATCTATACATTTAACTTGCTTTTTTATTTCTTAGTTCATATGCATATTGTAGAGTTACTTCATTAATTTCTCCTGATGAAATTCTAGCTATTTCTTCTATAACTTCATTTTCTTTTAATAATCTAATTTGTGTTTTTGTTCTTTCTTCTTTCACGTTTTTACTAATAAAATAGTTGTAATCTGCCATTGCTGCAATGTTTGGTAAATGTGATATACACATTACTTGATGTTTTTTAGCAATTGCTTTTAATTTTACAGCTACTGCATTTGCTGCTTTTCCACTAATTCCTGTATCAATTTCATCAAATACCAATACAGGTATGCTGTCTGTGTCTGCTAATACCTTTTTGATAGCTAACATCGTTCTTGACATTTCTCCACCAGATGCAATTTTTGATAATTCTTTTTCATCTTCTCCTAAGTTTGTTGTGATATAAAATTTAACAATGTCTTTTCCTGTTTTGAAAAATTCATCTTCTATGTAATCTACTTTCACATTTATTTTTGCATTTTTCATTTCTAAATCTATTAATTCCTGATTAATATTTTCACTTAGCTTTTTGGCATATTCTGTTCTTATCGTATTCATTTTCTTAGCAATTGTGTTCATATTTTTTTCTATTTTGTCTAACTCTTTTTTTAATTGATTATTATGTTCTTCTAAATTTTCTATATGATAAATCTCTTCTTTTACTTGTTCATTATATTCTAAAATTTCTTGTATACTATTACCATATTTTCTTTTTAAAGAATAAATGATATCTAGTCTTTCTTCTATTGCATTTCTTTCATCAGCATCAAAATAAATATCTTCTTTGTAACTACTAATATCTCTAGCTAATTCTTGTAATTCATAATAAGAACTTTTTAAACTCGTGGTTACTATTTCATATTTTTTATCAATATTTTCAATTTTTTCTAATGCACGAATTGCCATGCTTAAACTATCTATTGTGCTTTCAGACAATAGACTATCTGCTTCGTTTAAATTATCTGCTATTTTTTCTGAGTTTAAAAATAAATTTCTTTTCTCTTCTAATGTTTCTTCTTCATTTTCTTTTAATTTTGCCTGCTCAATTTCTTCTATTTGATATCTTAACAAGTCTAGCTTTCTTTGTCTTTCTTTATCATCTCCATAATTTTGTTTTAATTCTTCTTTAATTTCTAAATAACGTCTATATAATTCTTTATATTTTGCTTTATCTTCTCCTAATATTGATTTTCCAATAAATCCATCTAAATATTTTAAATGTAATTTATTGTCTAATAAATTTTGGTTGTCATTTTGTCCATGAATTTCTATAAATTGCTTCATAAAGTCTCTTAATTCATTAACTGTTGCCATTCTTCCATTAATTTTGCACATGTTTTTACCATTTGCATTAATTTCTCTTGAAATGATGATGTTTCCTTCTATTGCATGTTCATTTTCTGGACAATATAAGCAAAGTTCAACAAAGGCATTTGTTTCTCCCTTTCTTAGCATATCTTTGGAAAATCTGCCTCCTGATATAATTTGAAGCGAATCTATAATTAATGTTTTTCCTGCTCCAGTTTCTCCTGTTAATACATTTAGTCCTTTATTAAAATCAATATTTAGATCTTCTATAATTCCTATGTTTTTTATATGTAAAGATGATATCATAACACATTCCTCGACTTTCATTTTTATATAAATTCTTCGCAAAATTTTCACTTATGTTTTTTATTCATACTATTTTTCTCTGCAATTTTTTTTACATAATAGGAAATGCAATTTTCTATCATGTGAAAAAATGTTCGCCTTTATTGTATCCACAATTTTAAAAATTGTCAATACTTTTTACGAACATTTTTTCTTTTTATGTAAGTCTTACTGCTAAGCACTATGTACATAAGACTTAGCAGTAACATATAGTTTATTCAAATTCAGGGTAGCCTTCTTCTCCCAATTTCCATTTTTTCCAATCTGTTGGATATGTTTGTTCTCCTTCTTTTCTATAAGAATTTAATAAATCTACAAATTCTTGTGTCTTAATATTATTTTCTGTTTTTTGTATTGCATTGTCAACAATATTTTCATCATCTACTTTGCTCATATTTCCAATTGATTTTCCACTAGTATAATATGAATGGTTAATTCCAACTTTCATTTCTATATTTTCACTACCATTATTAATTGTTCCTATCATACTTCCATAATCAGTATCTTTTCCCACTGTCCAACAATTTTCAATATAGATATAATTCTTTTCACAGATCGTTCCCTGATTTCCAACGATTCCTCCTGCTGTACTATTTTCATGTATTACCTCTCCAATGTTAAAAGAATTATAAATACTTAATACTAGTTCACTATCATTGGAAGTTCCTTTACTTGCTCCCACAATTCCTCCTGAACCCGCTAAAGTTCCGTTTCCTAATATACTTCCTTGATTATATGTATTCTTTATTTCAACTTTTTGTGCATTATAACCTAAAATACCTCCAACTGCACTTTGATTACTTGTTCCATTTAAAGTAACATTTCCATAATTTCCACAATTATCAATTTTGCAGTCACTTGAACGGTTATGTCCTACAATACCTCCTACTGTTACATTTCCAGATATATCTCCTTTATTTATGCAATTTTTTACATTATCGCCATTTCCAATTATACCTCCTGCTCCGCCATATCCCCATCTTCTTCCTGTTATTACTATGTCTCCTGTATTTGTACAATTTGTTATTTGTGCACTATATCCAACAATTCCTCCTACCATATTGTATCCTGTTATATTAGCATAATTAGTACAATTTTCTATTAAATTGGCATACTGCCCTATTATTCCACCAGTATGTCCAGCACCTTTAATTTCTCCAGAAATTTCTAGATTTTTTATTATCGTATATTGTACCTGCCCTGTTCCGAATAAACCAACACTTCTCCCAATTCCATAACCATTTAATTGTGTGTCATTCTCATAATTAATATATATATTACTTATTCTATAAATCTCTTCTGTTTCTTTATCTTTTCCATCAAAATTTCCACAAAAAATATTATTAAGTCCAATTGGTTTAAAACCTGTTCCTGTTGTCATTTCATTCATCAAAGTATTTCCATCATTTGCATTTCCATTAATATCTCCAAAATCTGTTCTTTCACTATTTTGATAAGATAATCTTGATTTAAAATTTAAGTTTGCTTTTAAAACTATATATTTTCCACTAAAATTATTTGGTATTGTTATTTCTACTGGCTCTCCATTCTCTAATATGATACCGCTTCCATCTACCATATTAGAAAAAGCTACTAAATCTTCTATACACCAAATTTCATATGGATGTTCTTCACTTCCATCTAATGTCTCGCCATCTCTTCCAACTGTTATATCTCCTGGATTACTATCTTCTATAACGTCTTGTGCTTCTCCTACATTTCCATCTTTATCAATAGTATAATATCTGTTGCTTTCTTTGAATACTACTTCAAATTCATTTCCTATATCTGTTGCTTCTGTTTTTCCTTCTCCTGTTTCTTTATCTAGTTGTTCTTGCAATTCTCCTTCTTCGATATTTCCATATTTATTGTTTCCCATTGCCTGCACTGTTGCTTTTTCTAGTATTTCTTTTTCATTTGCAATTTCTGCTTCTTCTTTTGCTTTTCCTGCATTTCCTATAATTCCATTTTCTCCTGTTATTGCTCCTATCGTAATTCCAGCAAGAATTAGTAATATAATAATTGTTACTACTAAAACTAGTAGTGTTACTCCTCTTTGAGATTGGATTTTATCTTTTTTATTATTTAGTTTTATATTCATTTTTACCCTTCTTTCCCTTTATTTTCATTTGTTATCAATTACTTTTTATTTTTCTTTCAGTCAGATACTTAAGGAAAAAAGAAAAAACAGAAATCACTTGCTATTCTTTATTTACAAGTGATTTCTGCTTTTCGTTTTTTTATTATACTAATAATTTGAATTTTATATTTTTATCTTCTCTTTCTATTGACTTTCCTACATTTTATTGCTATTATATCTTTAGTTTCGTTATCCTTAAGTATCTGACTTAAGGAAATTTTATTGTACAAAAAATGTTTTTTATATTCCTAGCATCTATAATTTCATAATACTATAATGCCTTAATTTCTTCTTCTGTTAATCCTGTTACTTCTTGAATAAATTTAATATCTGCTTTCTTTTCTTTCATCTTTTTAGCAATTTCTTTTTTTCCTTCTTCCAAGCCTTTTCTTCTTGCCTCATACATTTCCGTATTGTATGTTAATCTACTTCTTTCTCTTATCTCATATAATTCTCTTTCATATTCGTCTGCACTCATTTGTTCTAACTGTTCGATAGCTTCTTTCATTTCCCCATTTTCTTTTTTACATTCTTCCATCATTTTTTGATCGCCCCCAATTACATATAACCATTTTTCTAGTAAATCTGCTACCTTTGGCTTTTTGGTCTTAAACTTTGGTAATTCTATTATATAGTATTTTACCATATCTGTTAAGTATTCTTCTTCTTTTTCATATCCCATATTCACATATCGAATTTCTTCAGTTTTTTCATATTTTAACATTGCTAAACTTAAGTATGCATTTCTCTCTACGACATTATCATTTATGATACATATTACTATTGTATCTTTTGCTGTTTGATATTTTTCTGATACTTTTATTTCTCCTGCTATTAATTTGGCATTATACACAACTAATCTTCTATCAATGGCTGTTGTGTTACCTACTTGCATTTCAATATCAATCATGGTATTTTCATTAATTTCTGCTTTTATATCTAATATACTTAATTTTTCATCTATTGTTTCTTTGGGTATCTCTGGATTTTTGACTTCTATCTTTTGTATATTGATTTTTAATATAGCCTCCAAAAGGCTTTTTAAAATTTTCTCGTTCCCTCCTTTGCCAAAAATACGTTTAAAAACATAATCATTTGATAATGGTAGCATTTCTACTTCTTTTGATTTTTTTAAATTGTTCATATTTTTCTCCTTTCATTCTATCAAATTTATTTGACTTATTCAACAAACAAATCTGATTTTTCTTTATTTTTATAAATACATTAGAGATCTTTTTTTGTACTTTTTATAAATAAATGCTTTGTGTAATAGATCTTACAATTAAATATAGGAATTTTTGAGATATGAACGATACTGTAAAAATATAAAAACTTCTTTAACATAAAATAAGAGCTTTAAAACTAGATTTTTTGTTACAAAATAACTTTAATAAAACATTTTGATTCATTATTTTTACTATTTGATAAACCTGAATATTTAGATTAAATATTAAATTTGAGAATCAATTTTTGATATAAATAAAAAATAAATTAAAATTTTATGATTATTCTATTTTTTTGCATTATATGAAATGCAATTTCTTATAATGTACAAAAATCTCTAACTGCATTTCCATTATTTTACAATACAATTAGAGATTTTGCAATACAATACTGCTAATTTTTACAATTTAATCATTTAAACTTTAAAATACTATAACATCTATTCAAATACAGGATAGCCTTCTTCTCCCAATTTCCATTTCTTCCAATCAGTTGGATATGTTTGTTCTCCTTCATTTGTATAAGAATTTAGTATATTTACAAATTCTTTTTCATCTAATTGACTTATATCTTCAATGTTTCCTACATCTTCTACTTCTCCTACAAGTATAGCATTATAATAACAATTGTTTATCGTTTTGTCTCCAATTGCATAACATGCTCTAGTGGATTGTAAATTTCCGATATTATAACAATTGTTTATATATGTTCCTCCTATACCTTTTGATCTCACATCTGCTACTATTGTCCCTTCTGTTGTAATATTTCCTATGTTATAGCAATTATTAACAGTTGCCTCTGCATATTCAAATCCAACAATGCCTCCGGCAATCCATCCTTTTGATTTTACATTACCTTGATTAAACCCATTTACAATTTCAATTTTTCCTGCTACATTTCCCAATATTCCTCCTGTATAAGCTAATCCTTCTATATTTCCTAAATTATAGCAATTATTGATTTTTCTTGCAAAAGTGCCAGCAAGCCCACCTGCATAACTTGATTCCGAATAAATATCTCCTGTATTATAACAATTTTCTAATGATTTAGATTGCCAGCCTCCTTCACCTACAATTCCTCCTGCTGCTTGTTTTGCCTTTTTTATTGATTCATTAGAACAATTTCTAATTGTTGCTGGACCATTGCCTATTAAACCTCCTGCATTTCCATCAGTTGAATTTATACTACCACTTATTTTTATATTTTCTACTGTTGCATCAAATACACCTCCAAATAATCCTGCATTATTTTTAGTATTTACATATATATTTTTTATTTCATTATTACCTCCATCAAAATTTCCTCGAAATCTGTTTTCAGCACTGCTTGAACTCATTCCGATAGGAATAAATCCCACACCATTTTCATCTGTTATCAATTCTTTTAAGTTTTTTTCACTGTTTTCATCTATTATATATGCATTTGATGTTTCGTCATATTTATATTTATTTTTTGTATCACTATAAGATAAACTAGAATGAAAGTTTAATGTAGTCATTAATTTTACATTTTCATTATAATAATCCTTTCCCTCACTAACACTTTTAGAAAAAGCTACTAAATCTTCTATACACCAGATTTCATATGGGTGTTCCTCACTTCCATCTAATGTCTCGCCATCTCTTCCAACTGTTATATCTCCTGGATTACCATCTTCTATAACGTCTTGTGCTTCTCCTACATTTCCATCTTTATCAATAGTATAATATCTGTTGCTTTCTTTGAATACTACTTCAAATTCATTTTCTATATCTGTTGCTTCTGTTTTTCCTTCTCCTGTTTCTTTATCTAGTTCACCTTGTAATTCTTCTTCTTCGATATTTCCATATTTATTGTTTCCCATTGCTTGTACTATTGCTTTTTCTAATATTTCTTTTTCATTTGCAATTTCTGCTTCTTCTTTTGCTTTTCCTGCATTTCCTATAATTCCGTTTTCTCCTGTTATCGCACTTATTGTTATTCCTGCTAAAATTAATAATATAATAATGTTTAGTATGTTATCGATGGTTAGGCTGTAGAAAATCAGACTGGAATAAATCACTAGACCAGCCTGACCAT
>CALXAE010000026.1 GCA_944386205.1 uncultured Clostridia bacterium | reverse complement strand
AATAGGTGGTAACATGGTTAGAAAAATGATACAACAAGCTGAACAACAAATGAAATAGTTGTTTTACACCTTTAATATGCAAATAGCATATTAGTCTTAGGCAGAAAGTTAAATTTTGTTTTTATATATTTTATTTTTAAAATACATAAAGGCAGGATTTGATTTCCTGCCTTTTTTTGCATTATAGGAAATTGCATTTCCTATAATGCAAAAAAAAATTGCACAGAAAAATTGTTTCACAATTTTTCGCGCAACAAATCTTATACGCTTCTTGCTAGACCTTAAATTAATGTAATCAATGTTAAAAAATAGAGAAAAGGTCTAGCGAAGCTAGATTTGTTCTGAAATAAGAAAAGGCAGAAAAATTTCTACTCAATTTTTCGCCTCTATAAATCTATAAGTACATATAAAATATTTCCCTCATTATGAAATTGTACTTCTTCTTCGCTTGGATTTTCAAAATATGTTTTTTCTATTTCTTCTGGAATTCCTTGTACTCTACTTAAAACTCTTCCGGTATAAAATTCATTTAATGTCATTGTATAAAATCCATTTATATATGCTGATTGATCACATACTAATTTATTGTATTTTTGTATGTTTTGTCCATTTCCTGTATATTTTATCCCCACTTGTTCAATCTCAATACCTTGTTCTTCTAGTCTGACAATTTCATTTTCCATTTTTTCCGCAAATTCTTGGTCAAGTTTGTTTCCTAATTTATATTCATAACAACCTTTAAAAATAGAAAATATTGTTAAAATGAAATATATAGTTATTATAATCAATAGCATTTTTTCATATCCATTCATTTTTTCTTGATTAAAACATGTACAATATATATATATTAATACACCGCTAATGGTTTGTCCAAATACTAATGCAACTCTTGGAGCTACTATAATAGGTTGTATTGGAAAAATAATAAGCAAACTTGCGATATACACCATAAATATAAACAATACATTAACCAAAAAATTAATATTCTTATTTTTTATTCCATAAATAAAAGATATAACTATTATAGACAAAGCTATAATAATCCATCCATATGTCGGAAACATATATAATGAATAGAATACTAAATTAACAATTGCCACCCAATTTTTCCATAGATTACTTTTAATGTGTATTCCTTGAATTCTATCTGTCAAATTCATATCTGTTATAACTGGCACAAGAGTCACTATAACAACACTAATAATTGACGCTATTATAATTGATATAGCACATGGCAATATCTTTTTAAAATAATTCTTATTTATTTGTTTATTTTCCAGCAATGTTACTAATGCCGCTGTTGCAACATATACAGGTATCGTTCCTTGATAACATATAACACCTAATATTGCCCAAAAAAATCCTGTCTTATTCTTTTTTTCTATAATAATCTTTTTAATAGATATTATAAACAACAATATACTTGTAACAATTATAAAACTATCTATATATTTCAAGATATCTACAATTAAAAAATTAAAAATATATGTATAACTCAACATAAAAGCAATTGCTTTGTTTCGTGTTTTTTCTAAGTTTTTATATCTTTTTATAATTGCATATATTTCCACTACACTAACTGATAATATGATAATTGCTATTATAATATTAATAATATACATTGTCTGAATTTCTGGATCAAATAAACCAATGATAATAAAAATCAGGGCGGAAAATAATCTTCCATCCCTTATATAAGCATCTTTTGTGGCATATTCTTCATAACCTTGTGTATAAATTCTTATTGTATCTATTGAATAAAATCCTGTCACAAAAAAGCATAATATAATCGTTGATAAAATCACAGAAATTGTTAATAATATGATTTTACTCTTTCGTTCCATATTTTTTCTCCATAAATCACATTGTTGATTTAGTCATGACTATTTGTTTATATTACGACTATGCTTCTGGCTCTACTAATCCATAATTTTTGCCATCTTTCAATTTATGTATAACATTTACTTTTCCTGTTTCAACATTTATAAATGTTAAAAAATTATGTGTTGGTTTTTCTTGTAATTTTAGTACAGCATCTTCTGGTTGCATTGGTTTAATTTCATAATAAGATGTTTTTATAATTTCATTTGCAATTTCAGAAACTTTATCTTCTGAAACATCCATCATTTTAATGCTTCCTTCTCTAAGCATTTTCTCTTTTTTAGTTTTTACTTTTCTAATTTGTCCTTCTAATATATCTATATCTTTATCAATAGAAGCATACATATCTTTGTCTTCTGTTACTGCTCTATATTTTTCTCCTCCTGCCAATACACATATTTCAGCTATTTGCTCATTTTTTTCTGTTCTCAAAGTAACATCTGCTTCTGCATCTTCAAAATATTTATCAATTCTGTCTAATTTTTTTTCAACATAATTGTTTATTGCTTCTGTTATCTTTAGTTCCTTTCCTGTTATTTTTATTTTCATAAAAATCTCTCCCTTCCTCTTTTATGTTTTTAATATATGTTATATGCTTATTATATATGTTATTTCTCTTTTTTTCAACCTATTTTTTAAGATTTTATGAATATCTTAGTAACTATGTGCCACAATTCACAACTCAAATTAACTTACCTAAACTTAGAAACAGTAATATATAAATATTTTGTGAAATTAAATGTGCAAATGGAAGAATATTATAAATTCTTATATTATCAAGTGGAAAAGTCGCGGTGCGCCAGCGATTTTACACTTGATAATGTTAGAATTTGTTTATTCTGTAATGTTAGCCATTTAATGAATAAAATATTTATATATTACTGGTTCTAGGTCGTTTTTAAATTGACTGTGAATTGTAACAACTATGTGTTAACTCTTTAAAATAATTCTTCTATTTTATATTCTTTTTCTAATTTTTCATTAAAATAAACTCTAGTAATTAACTTAAATTCTTCTAGTGCATCATTTTTTAAATCAAATAAATATACTTTTTTAGCTGGTGCTGAAATTGTATATCTAATAGCATTTGCTGTACTTTCTGACATGAATATAGCTGATTTGTCTTGTCTACTACATGCTTCACATTTCACTCCATTGTCTTTTATACTAAAATATTGCAGGTTTTCTTTTTCTTTGCAATTAACACATGCCATTACTCTAGGAGTAAATCCTAATATACTTAGCAATCTTAATTTAAAAATACTTACAATTAAGTCTTTATCTTTTTTAGTTTCTGCTATCAGATATAAAGCATTTAAATATAGCTGAAGTATTTGATAACAATTCTCGTTTTCATCTGTAATATCTTGTACAATTTTATTTAGATGTATAGCATATTTTAACTTATCCAGATCAGTTCTTATTTTATAAAAAATTTCTATTGTTTCACAAGAATTAATATGATATGTACTTGTCCCTTGATATAGCAAATATTCACCAAAGCAAAAAAGTTGTGTTCCAGCTAAAAGAGCACTTTTTGGTTTTCTTGCTCCTTTAGCAGAACATGATATCTTTCCTAAATTTGGTGTTAATATTGTTAGCATTTTGTCATAATCTCCCATATTATTTTCTGATAACACAATTCCTTTTACATTTATTGTTGCCATTTTATAATCCTTCTTTTCCTTCCGCTTTCTCTATATTCCCTTGCATATTTTTAGGAGTAAATTCATCTTTTACTATATTTTCCAAATTTTCTTCTGTATTACCTTCTAGTTTATCTTCTAATGTTTCAATTTGTTTCAATTCTAAATATGTGTTAATATCTCCAGTATTTTTAAATGTCTCCCATGCAATCTTTTTTATCATAAGCTATCATCTCCATTTATTAAGTTTTCCTTATTATCTTTTGCATTTTTTTATTTTATTATACTTATTTTTCTTATTGTAATTTAAATTTATTAACAATTGATGGATTATCAATCCAATCTTCTTTCACTTTCACCCATGTTTTTAAATTTATTTTTAGTCCAAAATTTTCTTCCATTTCAATTCTAGCCGCTCTTCCAATACGTTTTAACATTTCTCCATTTTTTCCTATAATAATTCCTTTGTGAGATTCTCTTAAACAATATATAGTTGCCTCTATATCATATATTTCTTCTCCATTTTTATTTTTTCTTTGTTTCATCTTTTCAACTTCTACATATATTCCATGAGGTACTTCATCTTGTAATAGTTTTAATGCTTTTTCTCTTATAGTTTCTTCTGCAAGTTGTCTCATTGTTTGATCAGTATATTCTTCTATATCATAATATGCAGGTCCTTCTTTTAAGTGCTTTTCAATTTCTTCCAATATTATTTCTCTATATTTTACATTTGTTGCAGATATAGGAATAACAGCTTCAAAATCATATTCTTTTCTATATATGTCAATTAATTTTAGCAAATTTTCTCTTTTTACAAGATCAATTTTATTAATAATCAATATTGTCTTTCTTTTACTCTCTTTTATTTTTTCTAAAATCATTCTATCACCTTTTCCGATATCTTCACTTGTTGCTTCAATTAAAAATAATAAGACATCAGCATCTGGTATACTTGCAAAAGATGTTTCATTCATTGTTTCATTTAATTTATGTTTTGGTTTGTGAATTCCTGGCGTATCTGTAAATATAATTTGAGAGTTCGGTCTATTCACAATTCCTTTTATTGCTGTTCTCGTTGTTTGAACTTTATTTGCAATTGCTGCAACTTTTTCTCCAACTAATAAATTTAAAAGTGTTGATTTTCCTACATTTGTTCTTCCAATTAAAGTTACAAATCCTGATTTGAATTCTGCCATATTCTTTGTTCCTCCTATTTTTGCTTTTCTTCATATTTATTTAATATCTATATTATACACTATTTTTTTGCTAAATTTGTAGAAATTGTGAAAATTTCTTTAATTTTTTTGATTCATTTGGTCCATTGGGGACGTGCCAAAATGGACTATTTTTGTCCAAAAGGGACAGACATGTTTATTTTGACTTTTTACTTGTACTTGTATATAATAAATGTATAGAACAAATCTAGCTTCGCTAGACCTTTTCTCTATTTTTTTAACATTGATTACATTAATTTAAGGTCTAGCAAGAAGCGTATAAGATTTGTTGCGCGAAAAATTGTGAAACAATTTTTCTGTGCAATTTTTTTTTTTGCATTATAGGAAATGCAATTTCCTATAATGTAAAAAACATGACATATATTATAATCTAATTTTATAAATATATGCCATGTTTTTTATTATTATTTATAGGTCTGTCCCTTTTGGGACAAAAATAGTCCATTTTGGCACGTCCCCAATAGCCCAATTAAGCATAAGCTTGACGTTTTCTAAAGTTAAGTAGATTTGTAATTTCATTTTCACCTTTAAATGGTTTTTTGGTTTTCTTAGCTCTTTCTTGTTCAAGTTCTCTTTTTTGTTTTTCAGCCATTGATTGACAAATAGCTTTTTGATATGTGAAATGTGTATCTTGTGCGATTTTACTCCAATTATACTCATTTCTAACTTTATTTTTTGCTCTTTTTGTAATATCTGCACAAAGTTTGTGATCATATAACAATTCTAAAATAGAATCTGCTATTGAATTTGGATTTCCACAATATGCTTTCATTCCATTTTCTCTATGTTGCACAATTTCATTTAATCCTCCAATATCAGATACAACTACTGGATTTTCTGATAACATTGCCTCTAGTGCAACAATTCCAAATGGTTCATATGTGCTTGGAAATACAGCTATGTCTGCTGCTTTATACATTTTTTGAACATCTTTTCCTTGCATATATCCAGCAAAATAAACTTTGTTAGAAATCCCCATACCATTTACTTGTGCTTGCAATTCTTCTAGCATACCACCTTTTCCACAAATTACTAATTTTGAGTCATGATATCCATTTAAAATTTTTGGCATAGCACTAATTAAATGTTGCACACCTTTTTCATAAACCAATCTTCCCATAAATAAGATAATTTTTTCATTATCCATTGCAAATCTTCTTCTAAATGTATAATCTCTTTCTACACCATTAAATAGATTTAGATTAACACCATTTGGTACTACATTGATTTTTTCATAAGGTAATCCGAATAATCTTTGTAATTCATTTTTCATGTAATTACTATTAACAATTACTTCTGAAGCTTCATATGTTAGCATCCATTCTGTATCATTAATATATCTTTGTGTTTCATCATGTATTCCACTATTTCTTCCTGCCTCTGTTGCATGAATTGTTGCAACAATAGGAATATTATATGAATTTTTTAATGTCTTTGCAGCATAAGCAACTAACCAATCATGTGCATGAATAACATCAAAATTCCCTTGCTCTGCAATAATTTCATTTGCTTTTGCAATCAAATTAAAATTTAATTGCATAATCCAATCGATAAAATTATTTGGGTTTATCATATAATTATCTACCCTATATACTTTTACACCTTTATCATCTTCAAAATATGGCGCATCTCCATCTTTATATGTAACAACTGTTACATCATGCCCATCTTTTAATAATGTTCTTGATAAATCGTATACTACTCTAGCGATTCCTCCTACAACTCTTGGTGGATATTCCCATGTTAACATCAATATTTTCATTGATATACTCCCTTTCATTTTTTGATTTTCTTTCGTTTATGACAAATTAACACATTTTAATATATTTTATACATATTTTTTTAAAATGTAAATGGTTTTTTCAAAATATTTTTAATATTTTTTTCAAAAAAAGAACCAAGCAATTAACTTGATCCTTCTTTATTTTTCTTATTGTGCTTCTACTGGATAAACACTAACTTGTTTTTTATCTCTACCTTTTCTTTCAAATTTAACTGTTCCGTCTACTAATGCATATAAAGTATCATCACTACCTTTACCTACATTTGTTCCTGGATGTACTTTTGTTCCTCTTTGTCTTACTAAGATATTTCCAGCTAGAACAAATTGACCATCAGCTCTTTTAACACCAAGACGTTTTGATTCACTCTCTCTACCGTTATGGCTACTACCTTGACCTTTTTTATGAGCCATGATTTCTCACTCCTTTCGGTTTTGATTTTAATATCTCTTTACAAATGATATTTCTCTTATCATTTGTTTTTATTCTTTATAATTCTCGAATAAAAACTTCATATTATTTTATATTTATTAATGAAATTTTTATCTATATATTTTTATGCTTCTGCTTTTTCTGCAACTTTTTTGCTTTCAGCTTTTGCACTTGCTGCTTTTGTTTCTGTTTTCTTAGCAGCTGTTTTGATTGATGTAATTTCTACTTTTGTATATGGTTGTCTATGTCCTTGTTTTCTTCTATAATTCTTTTTAGGTTTCATTTTGAAAACAATGATTTTTTTACCTTTACCATGAGAAACTACTTTTCCTTCTACTTTTACACCTTTCACATAAGGATTTCCAATTTGTACTTTTCCTTCTTCTGAAACTAAAATAACATTATCAAAAGTTACTTTTTTTCCTTCCTCTGCATCTAGTTTTTCAAAAAATACAACATCTCCTTCTGCTACTTTGTATTGTTTTCCACAGCTTTCAATGATTGCGTACATCTAAAATGCACCTCCCTTATTTGTATACTCGCTAATCCTTAAAAAAAGGTAACTAACGCTAGTTGTTAGTATTTATAAACCTTGACTAAGCGGATTACAGTTACCTATTTTACCATAAAATACTATCTGTGTCAACTATTTCAAGCCAATTTTTTAGCAATATTATTTCCATTTTTTAAGGATACACATTTTTTATCATGTGTATCCTTTCTTGTTCTTTAACAACTTTTTATTATTTTTTATCATTTATTCTTTGTAATATATCTTTTTCAAATTCTTCTACTGATTTTGCTCCAATATCTCCATCTTCTCTTGAACGAATAGAAACTGTATTTCCTTCTACTTCTTTTTCTCCTACAATTAGCATATATGGAATTTTTTGAAGTTGTGCTTCACGAATTTTATATCCTGTTTTTTCATTTCTATCATCTACTTCTACACGAATACCTTTTGATTGCAATTCCTCTTTTACTTTATATGCATATTCATGTTGATTATCTGTAATTGGTAAGATTTTTACTTGCACAGGTGCAACCCATACAGGTAGATTTCCTTTTGTTTCTTCTAATAAGAAGGAAATAAATCTATCTGAAGAACCCAAGATTGCTCTGTGGATAACAACTGGTCTATGTGCTTTTCCATCTTCTCCTATATATTCCAGTTCAAATCTTTCTGGTAATGCAAAGTCTAACTGACAAGTTGGAATTGTTACATCATGATTTAAAGCTGTTCTAATTTGAATATCAATTTTAGGTCCATAGAAAGCTGCTTCTCCTTCTGCCTCATAGAAATCTATATTTAATTCTTTTAGAATTTCTCTTAATTGACTTTCTGCTGTTTCCCACATTTCATCATTATCAATATATTTTTCTTTATTTGCTTTATCTCTTAATGATAATCTATATTTAAAGCTTGATGCAGGGAATCCAAAGTCTTTTTGATAAACTTCTTTTATTAAATTTAAAACTCTTCCTACTTCTTCTTTTATTTGGTCTGGTCTTACAAATAAATGCGCGTCATTTTGACACATTTGACGAACTCTTTCTAGTCCACAAACACTACCACTTGATTCATAACGGAAATCATGTGCCAATTCTCCTATACGAATTGGTAAGTCTCTATATGAGTGCATTTGATGTTTATATATCAACATATGATGTGGACAGTTCATTGGTCTTAATACCATTTCTTCATTATCCATTTTCATAACAGGGAACATATCTTCTTTATAATGATCCCAATGTCCACTTGTTTTGTATAAATCCACATTTGCAAGTGATGGTGTATAAACATGGGCATATCCTAAAGAAATTTCTTTATCTTGAATATATCTCTCTAAAATTCTTCTGATTGTTGCTCCATTTGGTAAATACATTGGAAGTCCTGAACCCACTAATTTATGTGTCATAAAGATGTCTAAATCTTTTCCAATTTTTCTATGGTCTCTTTGTTTTGCTTCTTCCAAAAAGTCTAGATATTCTTGTAATTGACTGGCTTTAGGGAATGAGATTGCATATATTCTTTGAAGCATTTTATTCTTTTCGCTTCCTCTCCAATAAGCACCTGAAGATGATAAAATTTTGACTGCTTTTACTTTTCCTGTGCTTGTTAAGTGTGGACCTGCACATAAATCTGTAAAATCTCCTTGTTTATAGAAACTGATTTCTTCTCCTTCTGGTAATTCTTCAATTAACTCTATTTTATATGGTTGGTCTTTCATCAATTCTAAAGCTTCTTTTTTAGGTAATGAAAATCTTTCAATTTCTATATTTTCTTTAATGATTTTTTTCATTTCTTCTTCAATTTTTGCTTTATCTTCATCTGTAAATGGTGTTTCTACATCAAAATCATAGTAAAAACCATTATCAATACTTGGACCAATAGCAAATTTTACATCTGGAAATAATCTTTTTACAGCTTGTGCCATAATATGTGATGTTGTATGCCAATACGCTTTTTTTCCTTCTAAATCTTCCTCTTGGAAAGTATGAATCACTAAATTGCAATCTTCTTGTAATTCATATCTTAAGTCCTTTACTTCACCATTTACTTCTCCACAAGTTGCATTTCTTGCTAATCCTTCACTAATTTTTTTAGCTAATTCTAAAATCGTAGTTCCATTTTCCACCTCAATAACAGAATTGTCTTTTAATGTAATCTTCAACATAATAAAACCTCCCTTATTTATGTCCATATAGAATTACATAAAAACGTAAATAAAATTGTATGCAATATATATATCAAAAAACTCCTATGGACATTTTAAAATATCCATAGGAGTGCTAATTACACGGTTCCATCCTACTTTTTAACTTAATTTAAAGATTATAACGCATCTTACACGTTTGGCTTTTTCACCAAAAACTTGAAGAGGTAGTTTTTCAAATACGTTTTTCTAGATTAGCTTTCAGCCTTTGACCAATCCTCTCTTTAGATAACCTTTATCCTACTTTTTCTCTTACTTGTCTTTATCTTATGTTAATAATTTTATTACTTTTTTTAAAAAAAGTCAATAGAAATATTTACTTTTGTTTTTTTCTATTGTATAATCAATTATGGTTTTTATTTGCTTCTATAGCTCAGTTGGTAGAGTGCAGCCTTGGTAAGGCTGAGGTCACGGGTTCAATTCCCGTTAGAAGCCCCACAATTTGAAACAGATGATCAATAAGGACAGAGCGATGACTTTGGGGACGGAGCAAAAAATCATCATTTATGTAAAAATTTTCTATAAAACTTCTTATAGCATAAATGATGATTTTTTGCTCCGTCCCCAAAGTCATCGCTCTGTCCCTATTGACCATCTTTTAAAGTTCGTTTAACATATTTTTTATTGCTTTTTTTCTAATTCTTTGTATTGCATTATCCACTGATTTAACAGGGGAATCCAATTGTTTTGCGATTGTTACATAGCTATATCCTTTTACATATCCATCTAAAACCTGTTTTTCAAATGTACTCAATGATTTTTCCATAGAATTTTCTATTTGTTCATAATATTCTTTTTTCATCACAGTTTCCAATGGATCTTCTACTGTTTTATTATCTAAAGTATTAATCAATTCTATGCCATTTTCTTCTTCACTATCATAAGCTGATGCATTTAATGATAGGTATGAATTTAATGGCATATGTTTTTGTCTAGTTGAAGACTTAATTGCTGTAATTAATTGCCTTTCAATACACATGTTAGCAAATGATTTAAAACTATTATTTTTATCCTTTTTAAATGTCTTTATAGCTTTAAACAAACCAATTAAACCTTCTTGCACAATATCTTCTTTTTCTGCTCCAACCATAAAGTATTTACTAACTTTTATATTTACTAATTCTTTATATTTATTCATTAAATATGATAATGCTTGTTTATCTCCCTTTTGTATTTCTAAAATCACTTGTTCGTCTGTCATATCATCAAACTGATTTGTAGAAAAGAAAACACTTTCTTTTTGCATTCGTCAAAATCCCTCCAAATGTCACTTTATTAGTATTATATCATTGAAATTAGTATTGTCAAGGGCTATCTCATAATCCAAGTTCTTCTTTCAACATTGGCCACACATCTTCTGTTTCCATACCATATTGCCAAGAAGCTACACCTGCTAGATTATTTTCATTGGCTAATGAAACTTTTGCTTTTAACGATTCAACATCCTCTATCCACATTTTTCGTATGTTAGAGCCATCTTGATATTCTACATAATATTGTTTTAATTCATCGTCCCATGTTCTTTCTACATTATCAGGTAATAGTTCTTCAATGTCTTCCATATTGACTGTTGAAGTTCTTATCAATTCTCCATTGGCATTTTCTGTCCATATTCTTGTATAGAATGGAATTCCTAATATTAATTTATCTGAGTCTATTTCTTCTGTTTGTAGAAATTTTACTAAATTTAATTCCACCCAATTGTATCCTGCTGTAGTTCCGGCAGTTTGGCTAGACACACCATTTTGGTCATATCCCATAAATATTATGTAATCTGCCACATCTCCAATTACATTTCTATCAAAACATAATGACCATGTTTCTCCGCCATCTGGTGCTGTTACATCAACAGATACAACCATTCCAATTTCATTTAATCTTGGTGTTAATTCTATTATAAATCTTGAATACAAATCTATATCTTCTTGTTTCATGTTTTCAAAATCTATATTAATTCCATCTAAATTATAAGCAACACAGGCATCTACAATTTGTTCTATTAGTTGTTTTCTATTTTCATAACTATTCATAATTTCTGATGTAATTTCTAAACTTTCATTTGCTGCTGGTGCATTAGAAACCATTGGCCATACTTTGTAACCATTTCCATGTGCCCATTCGATATATGCTTCTCCACTCTCTCCAATATTCTCTCTAAACACACCATTTTCATCTATATAGAAGAATGATGGAGATACAACATTTACACCTTCAATTGTTGTTCCTGTTCTGTCTGGTGCACTTCCAACCTCAGAATAGTAATCCCATGTCATATTGATTTTTCCTTCAATTTGTTTTTCTTCTGGCATGTCTTCTCTAACTAAATATTCATTGGCTAATTTATTTGCTTTGATATATCCTATTTTACCATTTTCTGTTCTAATTCTTGCATTACTTCCATCAGAAGAAATAACTACAACTGTGTCCCCTTCTTCTATTCTGTCCACTGTTCTTGCAATAAAGTTTGTTGAAGATTTTACAGCTAAATTTGAAGTTACAATAGCTTTTCTTTGCTCTTGATCTAATGAATCCATAGTAATTATTTTAGTTTCTTCCATATTTCCAATTTCAATATCATAAACCTCTGTCATTTCTGAAATCGGTATATAGATAACACCATCTCTTTCAATGGCATGTGCAGATGTTGTTTTGTCTGCTCCATTAATGTTAATCACATTTTCTTCTAAACTAACTTCTGCTATTTTTTTATTATATGTTGTAATAATACTATTATTTTCTTCTTCTAAATAAATATATTTATCAAAAAAGTTAGCAATATCATCTTCTGATAAATAAATCACACCATCTTCTTGTATAATTTCATGTCTTAAATTTGATGTTACATTTGAATTATTAATAATTAAATTTGTAGTTGTGTTGTTATCTAATATAATGTAGTTATTGGCTATCAACGCAATTACAAATAGGATAATTAATGCTAATATAGTAATACCTATTCTAACAATTATTTTTTTCTTTTTTTCTATTTCTTCAGATGACATTCTTTTTGCATTTTTTGCATATTTTACTTTTGGATTTTTTTCTAATTCTCTTCTTCCTCTTCCCATAATTCTCTCCTTTGTTTATATTTGTTTAATTTCTTTACTACTATACCATAAAAATCTGATTAATTAAATAATTATTTCTTATTTTTTAATTAAATTTTTTTCATTTTCCTTAATTCTTGTTTTTGTTCATCTGTTATTCTATAAGATTCAATTGCTTTTTGTAAAGCCTTATTATATGTGAATTTATCAATTTTGCTATTGTTTAAATAGCTTATTGTTTTATCATAAAATTTTATAAGACAAATTGAAATTGCCCAGGCAACTGCCATTTGTACATAATATTTTTCAACTTTTATTTGATCAAATATTTCAAAGTTCTTTTTTAGATACTCTTCATTTATATAATAATCTAAAATCATAACCACACCAAATCGAATTTCAAACTCTTTATCTGACACCACATATTTTTGCAAAAATTCCCACATTTCTCCTGGATATTTTTTGGTTATTTTTAATCCTGCACAAAACACATCGCAAACTGCCCAATTATTAATTTTAGGTATAAATTTTTCTATATCTTTTAAAATCTCCTGTATATCATCATTTTTTTCTAACCCAATTAACATACCTTGTAACATAATTTCTTCATAATATTCATTATCTATATTTTCTAATAAATATTTTATTTCATATTCTTTGGCTAATTTTTTTGCATAGTTTCTAAGTACAGGAACTCTAACCCCAAGTATATTTTCCGTACCTGGACATAAATTTTTATGAAATTCTTGATATGTTTTATCTGCTAGTTCTTTTAATTCTTCTTTTATAATTTGTTTCATTCTCATCACCAATAATCACTTTTTTGAACTTTTTGTTTAATTTTACTTTTATTCATCGTTATTTTATTTTTATAAGTCTGAACAAAAACTAGTATGTCATATTTTAATAAAAATTTCAATAAAATTTATTATATTTTAATAATTTAAATTTATATATTGCATATTTTCTTATTTATTTGTATACTAAATTTATATAACAATGAAAGGGGTTTTTTTATGGAAGAAAATGAAGTTCAAAACACGTCTACTGAGAATAAATTATTTGGAAAAACATTTTTCTGGATGTTTCTTGGATTATTAGGTTCAGCATTAATTGCTTGGTATACCTATTCTTCTGGATTATTCTTTACAATTTTACTTGAAGGATCTTTTACTGGATTATTAATTATGGAATTGGTTGCAGTTCTATTATTCAGTTTTCTATTTAGAAAATTGCCACCAGTTGCTGTTGGTATACTGTACTTTATCTATGCTGCATTAAATGGTGTCACATTATCATTCATCTTTGCTGTTTTTGAATTAAATTCAATTATTTCTTTATTTGTTGCTTCTGCTTTGATTTTTGGTGTTTTAAGTTTGATTGGTTATAAAACTAATAAAGATTTAAGTAGCTGGCGTACATATTTAAATGTATTTTTGATTATTGGTTTAATTCTTAGCTTGGTAAACTTATTTATTTTTAAAAGTTCTATGTTTGATTTGATATTAGATTGGGTAATTTTAGCTGTATTTTTTGGTGTCACTGTTTATGATATTAATAAAATTAAAGCTTTACAATTAGAACCTGATATTGATCAAGAAAAAATATATATTTATTGTGCTATGCAGTTATATCTTGATTTTATCAATATATTCTTAAGAATTCTTTCTATTTTTGGAAAGAGGAGAAATTAGATAAAAAAACAAGCCCTATTTTCTATATTTAGGGCTTTTATATTTTAAAAAATTACCACACCAGTCTTTTACTAGTATATTAACAAGTTAATATACACTATAAAGTGACATAGCATTTTATACTACATCACTTTATAAGAAAAATATTTAAAAAAATTCCAGCAAGGTAGACACAACCATTACTGAACTGTGCCCCTTTCAGACCCGTACGTGCGGATTTCCCGCATACGGTTCCCCGTAATATAATTACACATCATATATATTCACATATATTTTAGGTTCAAGTAAAGGATTTTGTTTTATCATCTCTTTGAATTCTTCACTTGTGTAACTTTTCCTTTCACTTCTCCTATTTAACCATTTCCATAAGAGTTTATTTGTACATCTCATAAAGAGTTTTAAACTGTATCCATTATCTGTTATTCCATAATATTGGTAATGTCCTCTTAATTTTATATTTATCTGCCTTATCATTTCCGTCACTTTTAAGTATCTATGGTCTCTTATCCATATTTTCATTTCCCTTACTTTTGCACTGAATTTCTTCTTTGCTGTCTTTCTTTTCACTCTAAATTTACCAATTTTGCTTTTTCCACAATAATGTGTAAATCCTAGAAAATCAAATGTCTCTACTTTTCCACCTCTTGCTCTTTCCTTCGCAAATCGTCCAAACAATATCATTTTAGTTTTGTCTTCTGCAAGTTCTACTCCAAATTTTCCTAATCTTTTTGGTAGTAATTCTTTCATAAACATTTCTGCCTCTTGTTTGTATTGGAAGCAAAATACTGTATCATCTGCATATATTGTAACGTAACTTTCTCCTTTAAAGTTTGCTGTTATTTTCTTTTCAAACCACAATGCTATTACATAGTACATGTATATATTTGCTAATATCGGACTTAATATTGACCCTTGTGGAGTTCCTTCTTTTGTTTCAATTCTTTGTGTTTTCTCTACTATTCCTGCCTTTAGAAATCTTTTTATCATTCTAATTATTCTTGGGTCTTTTATGTGCTGTTCCACACATCGTATTAGCCAATTATGGTCTATATGGTCAAAATATCCTTTTATATCTGCGTCTACTATGTAACTCACTTTTCCATTCTCTATATTCCTATTTAGTGCTTTCAAAGCATCATGACAACTTTTATGTGGTCTAAAACCAAACATGCAATTTGGAAATTTTGGTTCATATATTGCTTCTATTATCTTCTTCATTGCTAGTTGCACTATCTTGTCTTCATAATTTGCGATTGCTAATCCTCTCAATTTTCCATTTATTTTTGGTATATATATTCTTTTAGCTGGAGATGGTACAAAACTCATATTTTGTATTTCTTTTGCTAATTCTTTTATGTTTTCTTCTAGATTTTCTTCATATTCTGCTTTTGTAATGCCATCTAATCCTGTTGCTTTCTTTCCGTCTAACTCATTATGACATATCATTAGTAATTCTTCATTTAGTAAATGATATACTGATGTAAATACTTCTTTTGGTTTTTCTCTTGATATTTGTGCTATTCTTGCTAATTTTGTTTCCATTATATTTGCTGTTTTATTTGTTCTTTCCATTCTTTTCCTTTCTTCTACCACTGTGTGTAGTTAATGTTTCCTTAGTCAAGAGCTATATTACGTAAGCCCCTTTTCTCCTCTAGGTTTATTATTCCTAGTATCTTCAATACTATGGGCTTATATGACTGCCAATATTCCATTTAGTTCCTTTATCTCTATTGTTACCTATACCTCTTTTGAGGAGAATACGAGCTCTCGCTGTTCATTGCATAGCGATTGTATATCATGACATATTCTCTGACCCCGTAGGAGTATTACCTAAACTCGCCTTTATCGCTTAGTAATATGTTGTCTTCCGGTAGTGTGAAGCCGTCGACCTCCTAACCTTTCACAATTTAACGGGGCTGTATCCTATGCCCTAATATCTTTCTGTTTACGCTTAGCGGGTTGCATTACTGCAACCCACCCAAAACTCGATATTGAATTACTTGGCTATTGTATTTTCAAGAAGGATTTCCACCTTCTACACTATTCAACCTCCACAGTCGCACCACACTTAACTTGAAACTGTCTTTCAGTCTACTAATAAAGTGTAGCACGCGAACCACCGAAGCTAAGAGCATTGCTCGGCATGCCGCTAATGCGATAGTCTGCTCTCATACTCCTGCTACTCGTAAGGTCGTAACCGCCTCCGACGTCGAACTCGATTGTTGGTATTGCGGCCCTCTAAGCTCCATTCATCTACATTTCCGGCTAAGTCATATATATTTTTTACATCATAACATCCTGTTTCTGCTGGATTAGATGTATCGTCATAATCATCTGCATCAGCTACTCCATAATTTCCCATTCCGACTGCATTTATTACATAATATGAACTCTGGCTTTCATTTCTTGTTCCTCTCATCCATATCATTATTTGATCCCATTGGCTTCCCCATATCATACTGCTTGTTACACTACTTTTGCTTAATGCTAGATTTGAATAGCTTTTTTGCTGTGCATACATTCTATACCAACTTACATCACTTATTCCCTCTCTCGTTCCTTTTATTACTGTTATTTGATTTGTTGTATCTTGTGCATTATTACTTACCATATGACTTGTTTCATATCTTCCTACCCAGAATCCTTTATTCGTGTTTACCTTTCCTACCATTGCATTGAATTCTGTTTGTAAACTTTCTTCTGTAATTCCTACATTATTATCAGTTGTATTTGCATCAGTACTTGTTAAATATGCTGGCTCTCTAAACCCACTTGTTGTTGTATAATCTTTTGGTGTTATTGTTACTCCATTTTCTCCTTCTTCAAAATCATATAATATTCCTTTATAGTTTATTCCATCACTTAATTGGATTGCCATTGGATATACTTTATTTCCTGCTATATAATTTTGTAATTTTTCATAATTTGTACTTCCTGTTTGATTTGCTATGTCTGCTTCTGTTATATACGCTGTTTCTACTGGCACCCATACAAATTGGTCATAATCTTCTTGTACATCTTTTATTCCATTTTCATCTTCATCTGCATTCCAATCTTCTATTGTATCTCCATTTGTTATATATATAACTAATCCATCATCTATGCTTTCATATTCTCCATCTATTCCAGATATAGTTGATCCTCCTGGGATTGTTACTGTTTTTCCATCTACTGTTATATTTGTATCGTCTTCATAATATTTTCCTGCTGTATCTGTTTCTGTATTGTCTCCACTTTCTCCGTTTCCGCCTTCTATACTTCCATCTGCATTTATTGTATATTCTCTTCCAGATTCAAATTCAACCGTAAATGTTCCATCTCCATTATCTGTTACTGTTGCATTATATCCATTATTTCTTAATTCATCTTGTAATTCTGAAGCAGATACTCCACTTCCATTATTATCTGCTAATACTCCTGCATATGCTACTCCTATTGCTTCTTTTTCTTCTGCTATTTCTGTTTGCTCACTTGCTTCACTTGCTCTTGTTAATATTCCATTCTCTCCTGTTAATGTCGCAATTGTTACTCCTGCTAGTATTAGCAAGACTATGATTGTGATAACAAGGGCTATTAAAGTAATACCATTATTCTTTTTAATTTTCTTGATATTAATTTTTTGCTTTTCCATTTAACAAATTCTCCTCTCTTTTGTTTCTTTTGCTTAATTTATGTATTCATCTGTGTACTTCTTTATTGCATAAAAATATTTGCTTTTATCTTAATTTTATGTATTTAAATAAGTTTAAGTTTCTTATTTATGTTTTTATTCTTAGAGTTTTTTTATTTTCTTTTAATTCTTTAACTCATTTTTCCCTATTTTCGTAAATAGTATTCACACTTCCTTTACTTTTTATTCGAATAATGATATTTATTTTTCAATGTTCTTACTATTTACTCAAAATAGTTTTTGTAATATTATAGATTTTTATTTTTTCTATAATTTTTTCATACTTTTATTTTATCTGTTTCAAAGAATTAAGTCAATATATAGTCGTATTTTATTTCTTGTTTTTACCTAGATTTCAATACTCTAAGAAAGTATAAAAAAACCTGAAACCTTTAATATACTTAATGTTTCAGATTTTTTAATTTACTATAAATATTTTCTTAAAATAGATTTTTTATAAAATTTTTTCTTAAAATTTCTTTCATCTTTTTATTGACTTTACTATATTTTATTGTTAAAATCGAAATGTAAAAATTTTTCTTAGAGTATTGAATTCTAAGAAAATTTTTTATCTTTTGAAACTTTTTACAACTAAAAAATTTTACTATGTTGC
>CALXAE010000025.1 GCA_944386205.1 uncultured Clostridia bacterium | reverse complement strand
TATAGTAATGACTAACGCTATCAAAGTAATACCATTATTCTTTTTGCTTGCTTTTATTTTTTGCTTTCTCATTATTAAAAATCTCCTTTCTTTTGTTCCTTTTACTTAATTTATGTAATGTTTCATTTGTGTACTTTTTAATTGTTTATATAAAATTTTTAATTATGTTTTTTTATTCTTAGAGCTTTAAATTTTTTTATTCTTGCATTTGTGTTTTCTCTTTTTTATTTTTCCTATTTTCGTAAATAGTATTCACATTTTTTTAATTTTCTATTGCATAAAAAATAGAATAATGATATTTATTTTTCAATGTTCTTACTATTTACTCTAAATAGTTTTCATAAAAAAATAGCTTTCACAATATTATAGATTTTTATTTTCCTATAATTTTTTCATACTTTTATTTTATCTGTTTTTAAGAATTAAGTCAATATATCGTCGTATTTTATTTCTCGTTTTTCACCTAAATTTCAATACTCTAAGAAAACGCTAAAAGTCTTAAAACGCTTAAAACATATAGCTTTCAAAGATTTTCTATATTTCAAAATTTTTTAAAAAGCAAAAAAAATTATAAAAAAATTTTATAAAAATTCTTTTCTATTTTCATTGACATTACTATATTTTATTGTTAAAATTGAGACGTAAAAATTTTCTTAGAGTATTGAATTCTAAGAAAAATTTTTTTATTTTTTACAATTTTATTTATAAATTTTTATATATAGTCGCCGGTACGCCAGCGATTTTACACTTGATAATGTTAGAATTTGTTTATTCGGAAATAGTTAGCCATTTAATAAATAAAATATTTATATATTACTGGTTCTAGGTTTAAGCGTTTTTGCTGTGAATTGTAATCAATTTATTACAAAAATTATAAAAAATCATATTATCCCCTTGAATTTATTTTTCATTTAGTATAATATATAAAGGAAATCTAAGAGATATACATAGGAGGATATATCATGCCAAGAAAAACTAAAGAAACAAACGAGTTAGAAAACGTAGTCATATCAACTAAAAAAGCAAATGCAGAAAAAAAAGAAACAACAAAAAAAGAGCCAAAAAGTGTAGCAAAAAAAACTACTGCTACATCTAAAACTGTTGCCACAAAAAAAGCAAAAGCAACAGCTAAAAAATCTACAACCTCAAAAACTACTGCTTCAAAAGCTTCAACTGCCAAAAAGAAAACTGCTACAAAATCAGTAGCAAAAAAATCTACCGCTAAAAAGACAACTACTTCTAAAAGAAAAAGTACAACTAAAAAGCAAAAAGTAGATATTGTAGAATATTATGATTTACCATATAGATACAATCAAACTGTTGTAAAAGTATTGGCACAAACTCCTACCAATTTATTTATATATTGGGATATTTCTGATGAAGATAGAGAAAATTTCAAGAAACAATATGGAGAAAACTTTTTTGAAACTACAAAACCTGTTTTAATTATTCATAATACTACTATGAATTACAGTTTTGAAATTGATATCAATGATTTTGCAAATAGCTGGTATCTTCATGTAAATGATGCAAAATGTGATTATAAAATTGAATTAGGTAGACGTCCTATTAAAGAAAATCCAAAAATTAATACAGATTATATTTATATATCTACTTCAAATGATATTGAGTCACCTAATGACCATATTTTATTTAATAAAGAACAAAAAATGGTATATTTTAGAAATGTAAAAACAGGTGTCCAAATTGAAAAACCAATAAAAGCAAATAGTTACTTTATTCGCAATATGGGAAAAATATACAATATATATGATATATATAAAGCAATATATCAAAATGAAAATATTGAAGAAATTTATGACTTATCAAATCCATCTTCTGGTAATCCATCATCAGGTAGTCTTTCTTCAAAATTAAAATAATCTTGAGGCACTTGAGGTTTCAAAGTCGAAAAGTGTCTCATTAATTTTTAATAAAAGGAGTACTAAAATGCAAGAGAAAAAAGGATATGTTAGTTTTGTTCTTCATGCACATCTTCCATTTATCCATCATCCTGAAAGTGATGACTATTTAGAAGAATCTTGGCTATATGAAGCAATATCTGAAACATATATTCCATTATTAACAAATTTTCAAAAACTTGTAGATGAAGGTGTTAATTTTAGAATTACAATGTCTATGACACCTCCTCTACTTTCTATGTTAGATAATAAATTATTACAAAGAAAATATATTCGTTATTTAAAACAAATGATTGAGTTATCTGGAAAAGAGATCAAAAGAACTGCTGGTGATGAGCGATTAAACCAATTAGCACATTACTATTATGATAGATATTCTAATGATTTACATCTATTTAAAGATGTTTATAAATGTAATTTAATTCAAGGATTTAAGCATTTTCAAGACATCGGTGTATTGGAAATTATAACATGTGGTGCAACACATGGATATTTCCCTATTCTATATGTTAATGAAAAAACTGTAAGAGCACAAATTGCAGTTGGTGTACAAACTTATGAAAAATATTTTGGAAGAAAACCTCGTGGTATCTGGCTTCCTGAGTGTGGTTATGTACCAGAAGCTGATAAATATTTAAAAGAGTTTGGAATTGACTATATTATTACAGAAACCCATGGTATTTTATATGCAGACCCTACACCTTTGTATGGTACTTTTGCACCTATTGTTTCTCCAGAAGGTGTTGTTGCGTTTGGTAGAGATATTGAATCTTCAAGACAAGTATGGAGTTCTATTAATGGTTATCCTGGAGATTTTAACTATAGAGAATTTTACCGTGATATTGGTTATGATGCTGATTATGATTATATCAAACCATATATTGCTCATAATGGTGTTAGAGTACATACTGGTATTAAATATCATAGAATTACGGGAAAAACAGAATTTAAAGATTATTATAATTTGCAATGGGCAAAAGATTCTGCCGAAAAGCAAGCCGGACACTTTTTTGATTGTAGAAATGCTCAAATTGAAAACCTTGCACAATATACGGAAAATCCACCAATCATTTTATGTCCTTATGATGCAGAGTTATATGGTCATTGGTGGTATGAAGGACCTTACTGGTTATATGTTTTATTTAAAAAAATTTATTTTGATGATTGTAATTTTGAATTAATTACACCTTCTGAATATATTGATAAATATCCAAATATGCAAGTTTCTTCCCCTTGTCGTTCTAGCTGGGGTGCCAACGGATATAGTGAAGTATGGTTAAATCAAACAAATGACTATGTACATAGACATCTTCATGTTGCAGGTGATAGAATGTGTGAACTTGCTCATTTATATCCAAATAGCAAAGGTTTAAAGAAAAAAGCATTAAATCAATGTGCTAGAGAATTATTATTAGCACAAAGTAGTGATTGGCTATTTATTATCACAAATGGTACAATGGTTGATTATGCTAAAAAAAGAATTAAAGACCATATTGGTCGTTTTACAAAATTATATTATCAAATAAAAGAAAACAATATTGATGAAGATTTCTTGAAAGACATCTCAAAAAAAGACTGCGTCTTTCCAGACATTGATTATATGATCTACTTTTAGGGACGTGCCAAAACGGACATTTTTTGTCCGTTTTGGCACGTCCCCAATAGACCATCGTTCACTTATTTTTGTTCTTCTCATATAATAATGTATAAGTTTTTTAAATTTGGTAGATACTAGTTTTATGAGAAAGGGGTATTTTTGTATATGAAATCTTTATGTATAAAAACAAATAATTCGAAAATACTAGATTATCTACTAAATGAATTAAAATATGCCGACATTCAAGATATTTGTTTTTCTCAAAATCAGTTTAAACATTATAAAAATGTAATTATCCACTACCTTTCTACCGACTATTCCTACTTTTTCTCTAAAATTAGCAATTTGCTATCTTTCTTGATTATTGATGAATTTGAAGATACATTGATGAAACGAAGTATCTATAAAAACTATTTTTATTTTGATGCTTTGGAAAGAAACCAGATTTTAAAAAATTGTTATAATTTATTATCAGAAGAATATTATGAGTGGTTTGATAAAAAATTTAATGTACTTTATGATAGTATAATTCAGTTTATTTCTAGCAACAAAGTTCTTGTGCTTGATGGATTTATCAATTTTAGATTACAAAAATATACCGCTATTTTAGATGAAATAGTTTCAGAAGGCGTTAGTAATTATATTATTGAAAAAGAATATATGGAATTTATTTCTTTGCTAAAATTATATATTAATTCTCAAGAAAGTCATTCAAATGTTGTCCACTTAATTTATAAGACTTCTGAATCTGTTTTACTAGATGAAGATAAAAATGTAATTTTAAATTCTGATGAATTATTTAACGCAAAATATTTAAGTGATATATCTTTTTCTTCTAATGACTATACTTTAAACTCTCTTTTAAGTCTACTACCAAAAAAGATTTATATTCACTTAATTGATCATCAGATTGATGAATTCATTAATACTTTACAATTAATCTTTGAAAACCGTGTATCTCTATGTTTGAATTGTGATATTTGTAATTTATATAAATATAACCAAAATCCAATTTTTAACAAAAAAAACACCTAGTATTTTTATTTTTTACATTATAGGAAATTGCATTTCCTATAATGCAAAAAAAAAATTGCACAGAAAAATTGTTTCACAATTTTTCGCGCAACAAATCTTATACGCTTCTTGCTAGACCTTAAATTAATGTAATCAATGTTAAAAAATAGAGAAAAGGTCTAGCGAAGCTAGATTTGTTCTAGGTGTTTTTTCTGTTTTATTTATATATCTATATATTCTGTATATCATTTTATCCATTAATAATTTCATTCAAAGAATCCATAGCTTCTTGTAATCCTGGTAATAAAGAATTTTCTAAATTTTCATCTACTTGTACTTTCCATTCTCCATCTTGTTTTACTAAATTTACTGTTGCTGTTACTGTTCTGGTTCCTATATCCTCATTTTTTAATTGTTCTTTCAACTCATTAGCTTGTTGTTCTTCAGTGAAAGACTCTCCACTAAAAGCAATTTTTAGAGCTTCTTGTGTATAGTTTGAAATCACTTGATTAAAGTCTTTATTTGTAATTTCTACTTCTACTTTTGCTGTATTTTCTTCTTTTGAAATATTTAAAATTTTCCATGATAATTCATTAAACAATAATGTTTGAGCTTCTTCATCCATTTCTGAATTTTGTAATAAATCTGATGAATTTACATATTTATTTACACTCTCAAAGTCACCATTTTTTAAACTGTTCAGCATCCCTTCCACTGTTTTCTCAGGTGTTTGAGGTAATATTATCAAAGCTGCTACAATAGCCAACACAATTAATAGTAAGACAATTCCTCCTACCCAAATGCCAACTTTATTATTACCTTTTTCTTTATCTTGTTTTTTGTCTGATTTTGCTTTATTTTTTTTCTTTTTGTTTTCTATTTTGTCCATATCTTTTTCTTTTTTCAGATCTTTTCCTGTTACTTTACTGAATTTTGGCTCTTCTACTTTTTCGTTTTTTACTTCCTCATTTTTTACTTCTTCTACCTTATTTGTTTTTTCTACATTCTCTTCTTTTTCCATGGAAACCTCCCCATCCGAACAACCTTTGTTCTGATTTATAATTCTACAAAAATTATATATTATTAAAAAATTTTTTTCAACCATTTTTCTACATTTTTTACATTTTTTATAAATTGATGTTATACTGCTTGATTAATTCCTGTGGCAACAATTTTACTCATATTTTCAATTAATCCATCAATTTCTTTTGGAGTTACAATTAAATTATAATCTTGTGGAACCAAAGCTTCCTTTATTTCTTCATAATTATCCTCTTGTTTTAGTTGATTTAGATAATCATTAGATTTTGCCTCATCTTGCAGTTTAGTGATGAATAAATCCAAAGAATCATTAACTAATACTGCTGTTTCTACAACTGTTGGAATTCCGATGGCAATAACTGGTATACCTAATGTACTTTGACTAATTTCTTGTCTTGTATTTCCCACACCTGCCCCTGGCACAATTCCTGTATCTGATATTTGTACTGTACTGCTAATTCTTTCTATACTTCTAGAAGCTAATGCATCTATAACAATCACTAATTTAGGATGTGTATTTTGAACAATTCCTTGTAAAATTTCCACAGTCTCTATTCCTGTTGTTCCTAGCACTCCTGGAGATATTGCACTCACATTCCTAGCTCCTTCTTTTACATATTGTGGTAAATACTTAATCATGTGTCTTGTAACTTCTATATCATTAATTACTTTAGGGCCTAATGCATCTGGTGTAACATAAATATTTCCCAAACCAACTACTAGTATTTCAGCATTTTTATCTACATGACTATCAACAATTTTTCTTAATTCTTCTGACAAGGTATCTGCTGACTTTTGAATTTCCTCTTCTCCAGCAATTTTTAAATTTTTAATATCAATAGTAACATATACACCTTTTGGCTTTCCTATTGCCTTTTCTCCCTCTTCATTTGTTATTTTAACTCTATCTACTTTTATATTTTCATTAATTTGTTCCTCTTCACTTTCTATTCCATTAATTTCATTTTCTAATTTATTAGCTGTTCTATAAATTTCTCTTCTCTCAGTTGCTAAATCTGTTCTAAAATTAAACATAAACTTCTCCTTTCTAATAAAATGTCCATTTGGGGACGTTTCCTTTTGGACATTTTTACATTTTTAATTTTAACAAATTATATTTTTAGTATCTGTAAAAAGTTTATTTTTATTCGTATTTTTCTTTTTAAAACGAAATATAAATATTTATTTATAGTTTTATTTTAAGCAACTTTAAAGTTTTATATTTAATAAAGGAAGATGAGAAAGAAAACTTCTTTCCCATCTTCCGATTTGCTGTGCTTACTCGATCTTTAACAGTGAAAATTCTTTTTTGGTATTCTGCGCTAATACCATATGTTCGTCAGGATCTGTTGCAATCAACCTAATCTGCATTTCTTGTGTGTTTCTGTCCAGGCCTTTATACCACAAACAATATAAATTGTTTATAGTATTTACTATCTGTCGCATTACGTTTTCTGTTTCACCGCCGCCTAAGAGTTCAATCTTTTTCGCCTGGTACCATGGTTTCCAGAAAACCAAACCACATGTTTCTTTGAACATTATACCTTTTAGATTTTCATACCATGCAGAATCTACATTTGATTCCCTCTTAATATACACTTTGCCGTCTTCCTGGCTTACTACCACCCAGGTTGTTATACCTCGGTATCTCCATTTTTGGACTTCTTCGATGCTATTAGTCATCTGTCCTCTGGTGTTAAAGAACGCTGATACATACACCTGCATATTCTTCCTCCCGGCATTCGCCTTTCACAAAATTCCTCCTGTGAAAGCGAGGAACAACTACAAGTTACTAAATAAATTTTACCACTAATTAACCCAAAAGTCAAAATTAATTTCTATAAGACAGTAATAAAGAATAAATTTTTTTAATATCCATATTTATTAGTATTTTATTTACAGTTTGTGGTAATTGTATAGTTGTTCAATCTTAGTATGATTTTCAAAAATGTTATCCACAACTATACGGTATCTTTTATAAACCATAGAGTTTTCCACAGTTTCGTCTACATAAATTTATGAATTCTTTTTTATTCTTCATCACTAAATATATATGTTACTAGTTGACAATTTTTACTTATTAGTATATAATTGTTTATGCTACGTAAATACTATGTGTTTAAAAGGAGGTACTAGAATGTGGCCTAATATTAGTCTAAAGAAACGGGAACTTGAGGATTGGGATTACCGAGTTCGGCAATTACCAGAAGATGATGCTATCATAAAGGAAATTGTTATGATATATAACGATTTTGAGTGTATATCATACGACCATCAAGATGTAGCATGCGCCTTGGAATATGATACCGAATTTGGTCTACACACGATTTTATTTTCAAAAAAGGATCATTTAAACTATGAACATGGAATGGACTGGATTGCAGTTTACTCCTCTAACTACATTCCAGGGGATGATGTAGGGGACGGAGAAAGATGTTCTATTCCGATAGACGTCTTAACAGACATCTATAGAAATACATTAAAATACATTCCGAAAGAACTGTTTAGATGTCCTGAAATTCCTGAGCATGTACAAAAAATTCTCGATTCGCTTTTCGATTCTGAAAAATAATTTACTTCTTTTAAAGGGGGTCCGTTTTTTTGGTCCCCCTTTTTCCTATTTAACTAAGTTTTGAATTTAATTCTAAAGTTCTATAATCTTTCGTTTCTAAATATATCACAAAATATTATCACCTATTTTTTATTGTTCTAAATATTTCTTTAAGAATTTTCCTGTATAGCTTCTTTCATTTAAACAAACCTGTTCAGGTGTTCCAACGCTAACAACTTCTCCGCCATTATCTCCACCTTCTGGACCTAAATCAATAATATGGTCACATGTTTTGATTAAATCTAAATTATGTTCAATAACAATTATTGTATTTCCTGTGTCAACTAGTCTTTGTAAAATATCCACTAATTTATGAACATCTGCAATATGAAGTCCTGTTGTTGGTTCATCTAAAATATATAATGTTTTTCCTGTTGCTTTTTTAGATAATTCTGTTGCGAGTTTAACTCTTTGTGCTTCTCCTCCTGATAATGTTGTTGATGGTTGTCCTAGTTTTATATAACTTAGTCCTACATCATATAATGTTTGAATTTTTTGCTTAATTCTTGGAATTTTATCAAAAAATTGTAATGCTTCTTCTACTGTCATGTCTAAAACGTCTGCAATTGTTTTTCCTTTATATTTAACTTCCAAAGTTTCTCTGTTATATCTCTTTCCTTTACATACTTCACAAGGTACATAAATATCTGGTAAGAAATGCATTTCAATTTTATGCACACCATCACCTTTACAGCTTTCACATCTTCCACCTTCTACATTAAAACTAAATCTTCCTTTTTGATATCCTCTTAGTTTTGCCTCTTCTGTTTCAGCAAAAATATCTCTAATTAAGTCAAATACACCTGTATAAGTTGCAGGATTTGAACGTGGTGTTCTTCCAATTGGTGATTGGTCAATATTGATAATTTTGTCAATTTGATTGATTCCTTTAATGCCTTTACATTTTCCTGGTTTTTCATTTGATCCATTTAATTCTTTGGCTATTGTTTTATATAATACTTCATTAACTAATGTTGACTTTCCTGAACCTGATACACCTGTTACACAAGTAAATACGCCTAATGGAAATTTGACGCTAATGTTTTTTAAATTATTTTCTGTCGCACCTTGTACCTCTATTACTTTTGATTTTGTATGTTTTCTTCTTTTTTTAGGTACTGGAATTTTTAATCTTCCACTTAAGTATTTTCCTGTAATCGAATTTTCTACCTGTTTAATTTCTTCAGCCGTTCCCTGTGCCATCACTTGTCCACCATGAGTTCCTGCACCTGGTCCAATATCGATTACCTGATCTGCTGCATACATCGTATCTTCATCATGTTCTACAACCAGTAAAGTATTTCCTAAATCTCTTAATTTTTTCAAGGTTGCTAGCAATCTATCATTATCCCTTTGATGTAATCCAATACTTGGTTCATCTAAAATATATAATACACCTGTTAAACCAGAACCAATTTGGGTTGCCAAACGAATTCTCTGTGCCTCTCCTCCTGATAAGGTTCCTGCACTTCTTGATAAAGTTAAATATTCTAGTCCAACATCAATTAAAAATTGTAATCTTTGACGAATTTCTTTTAAGATTAAATCTGAAATCATTGCTTCTGTTTTATTTAATTGTAAATTATCCAAATAGTCCCTTATTTGATTAATAGACATCGCTGTTAATTCATTAATATTTTTATCTCCTACTTTTATAGACAAGATTTCTGGTTTTAATCTTGCGCCATTGCATGAATAACATGGAGAATTGCTCATATACATTTCATAAAACTCTCTCATTCCTTGAGATTTTGTTTCATTATGACGTCTATCTAATGTTGGAAGTACTCCTTCAAATGGTACTTTAAATCTTCTAATTCCTGCTGGTGATTCATATTCAAAATCAATTTCCTCATCTCCTGTGCCATACAAGATTTTTTCCATAAAGCTTCTAGGTAATTCTTTAATTTTCTTTCCTCTTATATCAATTCCATAATGTTTTCCGATACTTTCAAAATACATTTTTGCCATGGTATCTCCCTTTTTCATAGTACTTGATCCAAAAGCTTTTATACCATCATACAATGTTTTATTTTTATCTGGAACAATTAAATCCTCATCCATTTTCATTAAATATCCAATTCCTGTACAAGTTGGACAAGCTCCCATTGGATTGTTAAATGAAAACATTCTAGGTGTTAATTCTGGAAAACTAAATCCACAATCTGGACAAGCATAATTACAACTATATAATTTTTCTCCTTTTCCAACTACATCAATTAAAACTAATTGATTAGCATGTTTTAAAGCCACCTCTACTGACTCTGTTAATCTACTAACAATTTCTGGTTTTATTACTAATCTATCTACGACTAATTCAATATCATGTTTTTTCTTTCTGTCTAAATCAATATCATCAGAAAGTTCATACATCTCTCCATCAATACGAACTCTAACAAATCCCTCTTTTTGGAATTCTTCTAATTGTTTAGTATATTCTCCTTTTCTTCCTCTAACCACTGGTGCTAATACCTGAATTCTTGTTCCTTCTTCTAATCCCATAATATTATCCACAATTTGGTCTATGGTTTGTTTTTCAATTTTCTTACCACAATTTGGACAATATGGTACACCAATTCTGGCATATAACAAACGAATGTAATCATAAATTTCTGTTACAGTTCCAACTGTAGAACGAGGATTTTTAGAAGTAGTTTTTTGGTCAATAGAAATAGCTGGTGATAACCCTTCTATACTTTCTACATCTGGTTTTTCCATCAATCCTAAGAATTGTCTTGCATATGATGACAAACTTTCTACATATCTTCTTTGTCCTTCTGCATATAAGGTATCAAATGCTAGGCTGGATTTTCCTGAACCAGATAATCCTGTAATAACAACTAATTTATCTCTTGGTATTTCTAAATTTATATTTTTTAAATTATGTTCTTTTGCACCTTTTATAACTATTTTGTCATTCATCATTTATTCCCCCATTTGCATAATTTCAAGAATTTTTTCATAATTTCTAGCCTATTTTTTTATTTTATACGCTTTTCTTTATGCTTTCATATTATACTATATTATTTTCATAAAAACAATAGTTTGGTTTGATTTATATTTTTAATTTTTCAGAATGTATAACATTAGAGAGGGGAACTATCACATAAAATTTTATGAAATTACACGTGCTAATGAAAGAATATTACAAATTCTTACATTATCAAGTAGGAGAATCTCAGACTTGCTGTGAGAGGTGCCTGCTTTATAATGTTAGAATTTGTTTATTCTGTAATGCCAGCCGTGGAATGAATAAAATTTTATGTGATAGTTCCCTTCTCTAATGTTGTACATTTTGATTTGATTTTAAAAAATAAACACAAATATTTCTATTCATGCTTATTTTTTGTATATTTATAAATAGGATTGTCATAATTCATTGTACTATTTATTATTCTCTTGTTCTAATCTTATTTCATTTTCAATAATCGTCATAATAATTTGTACTGTTTTTTCTAAATCATTATTTTTTAATACATAATCATACAAATTAATTCTAGATTCTTCATAATCAAAACGATTTAATCTTAATTTAATCTCTTGTGGACTTGGCTTATCTATTCTATTTTCTAATCGATGTTTTAACTCTTCCTTTGGAACACGCAAAAATATAGTAACTACTTTTGTGTCATTTCCTAATAATTCTTTCAAATGTTCTGTTCCATTAACATCAATATCTTTTACAATTATTTTTCCACTTTTGATTTTGTCATTTAATAATTTTCTAGAAGTGCCATAATATTGATTATGATGTACATCATATTCGTAAAATTCTTGATTTTCTATCATTTTTTCAAATTCTTCTCTTGAAATAAAATGATATGTTCCTCCTTCTACGTCTCCTTCACGGATTGGTCTTGATGTATATGAAGGTAATGATTCTACATTTTCCATTCTTTTTATTAATTCTTTTTTTATTGTATCTTTTCCTGCGCCTGCTACTCCAGATAATATTACTAACATTCTATAGCAACCTTCCCTTCTGCAATTTCAATAGCTGCTATTGTTACTGGTGACTCTTCTTTTGTAGTTACTAATGGAGTTGCACCAGATGCAATTTGTCTTGCTCTTCTAGCTGTTGCAATTACTAATTCATATCTATTATTTGCTTTTGTAAGTAATTCTGAAACACTTGGTTTTACAATCATTTTTATTCCTTCCTTTCTTTTTTGATGATGATTTTTTCTCCGTCCCCAAATCATCATCTAGTTTTCTTCTTGTGAAATGTCTTTATCTATTCTTCCTCCAACCGTTTCTGGTTGTACAGCTGATAAAATAACATGTCCTGAATCCATAATTAAAACAGCTCTTGTTCTTCTTCCATAAGTTGCATCAACTGCTGTTTTGTTATCTTTTGCCTCTTGTATCAATCTTTTGATTGGTGCCGACTCTGGGCTTACAATTGCTACAATTCTTTCTGCTGACACAATATTTCCAAATCCTATATTTACTAATTGCATAAAATCATTCCTTCCTACTCAATATTTTGTACTTGTTCTCTTATATTTTCTAATTGTGTTTTTATATTGATAACTTCATTTGTTATTTCCAAATTGTTTGCCTTTGAACCAATCGTATTTGTTTCTCGATTCATTTCTTGAATCATAAAATCTAATTTTTTTCCAACAGATTCATTAGACTGTAGTAGTTCTCTAAATTGGTAAATATGACTATTTAATCTGGTTACCTCTTCTTGTATAGAACATTTATCTGCATATATCACAACTTCTTGTGCTAATCTTGCTTCATCAATTTGTTGATCTTCTAATAATTCTTTTATCCTCATTTTTAATTTTACTACATATTCGTCAATAAGTCCAGTAGAAAGTGAAGATATTTTTTTAACTTTTTCTTCGATTTCATTAATTCTTTCTTGTAAATCTTGTGCTATCTTTTCTCCCTCAATCTTTCTCATCTCTACTAAGTTATTAACTGCCTGTTTTGTTACTTCTATCAATTCACTTTTTATTGTTTCATCATCTTGATTTATCTGAATATTTAATACATCAGGTAATTTAGAAATTTCTGTTACCGGAATCTCTGCTATGATTCCTTCTATTTCTGCTAAATTTTTCAATTCCTTAATATACATTCTTGCAATTTCTGTGTTAATTTTGATTTCTCTGCCTTCTGATGAATTATTATTAAATGTAACAAATACATCAACTTTTCCTCTTGTTAGTTTTTCTGAAATTATTTTTTTTATTTCCTCTTCTAAATAGCTTAAGTTTCTAGGCATTTTTATTGAAACATCTAAATATCTATGATTAACACTCTTAATTTCTACTTGATATTCTCTTAAATTTTTAGATATATTTGCCTTTCCATACCCTGTCATACTTTTTATCATCTTTTGCTACATTCCTTTCTCTAATGGTTTCTTGTTGAATAGAATTTTAAATTTTACATATCTTTAAAAATTATTTTTCAACTGTCTTTTTCTTTCTTCCCCTTTTAGATTTTGGTTTTGTTGGCTTTGTTGTAATTTCTTCTTGATTAATTTTCTTTGTTTCTTCTTCATTATTTTCTATTTTATCTGTTGCTTCTTTTTTCTTTTTGGTTGTTCTCTTTTTTTCTGTTTCTTTATTCTCATTGTCTTGTTCTGTCTTTTTCTTCGTTGCACTTTTCTTTTTTGGTTTTTCAACTATTTCGCTTTCTTCCTTCTTTTTAGTTGTACGCTTTCTTTTTGGCTTTTCTTCTACAATGACTGTTTCTTCTATGTCTGTTGCTTTTTCTATATCTTCTTTGTCTTGCTTTTTCTTTGTTTTTTTAGGCTCACTTTCTGCTTTGGTAGTTTTAGTTTTTCGTTTTGTAGTTTTTTCTTTCTTTTTTGTATCAACATTTTCTTCAATATTTTCTGGCTTTTCTTCATCTTCAACTTCTCTCTTCTTTGCCTCTTTTATAACTGGTTCTTCTTTTACAATTTCTGAAATATCACTAAGACTTTTTACGTATTTTCTTCTTGCTTTTGTGTAAATAATTATTGATTTTAAAACATAGTATATGGCAAATATATAAGATGAAGTCAATATATATGTTTGATAATTAAACTGATAAATTGTAATTACATGGTGAATAAATAATGCGTGGATAGATAATATTAGTAATTCAATTGCGGTAATAGTTAATGTTCCACTGTCTCTTTTATATGCCAATTCAAAAAGTACTATACTGACTACTAAAAATACACCAGAAATCGCTTTTGTAATTAGCTCCATTCTATCTAAATTTAATTGTGTATATAAAATATTGCATGCAATAAAATATGCCATTACAACAATTGCTAATATCAAATTTTTAAATATTTTTTTCAATATTCCTTGTGAGACCTCTTTAGGAACTTTTTTCTTAGCCATTTCTTTTTCTAAGATTATTTGCTCATTATCTATCATTTCTTTTTCTTGATCTGGCATTTCTTTTGGCTTATCTGATACATTTTCTATCGTCTTTGTATTCTCAACTTTTGTCTTTTCTTTTTTCATGTTTTCCTCACTTTCTTTTATACAATTTGACTTAAACCAAAATTGTAATTATTTTTCAATCTGTCCTAACTATCTAACTCGTACATAATAATGCTTAAAATATTTAATGCAACTGTTTCTGTTCTTAATATTCTATTTCCAAGTGTAATTATTTTAGCATTATTTTCTCTGAATTTATTGATTTCTTCTATGTCTATTCCACCTTCTGGTCCTATAACAATAGCAATTTTTATTCCTTTATTTTCATCTTTTATTTTTTTCAATTCTTGTTTTAATGTATTTTTCTTTTCATTTTCATATGCGACTAATACTAAATCATATTCTTTCATTTTTTCGCATATATTTTTTACATTTATGATAGGATTAACATTAGGATTTATATCTCTTCCTTATTTTTTCGCTTCACTTTCTGCAATTTTTTGCCATCTTTGTATTTTCTTTACTTTGTCTTTTTCATTTAACTTTACTACACATCTTTTCATTTCAACTGGTGTGATATCATATGCTCCTAATTCTACTGATTTTTGGATGACTAGTTCCATTTTATCAGATTTTGGTAACCCTTGAAAAATACTTACTTGCACATTTGATTCTACATTAGAAGTAATTTCTTCTATAATATTACAATAAATTTTTTTGTCCTCAATTTGTTGAATTTTGCAAATATAATTTTTATATGTATCACAATTACATATGTCTATTGTATCATTGATTTTTGCTCTTAGTACATTTTTTATATGTTTTACATCATCATTTTGTATAATAATAGTATTTCCTTCTATTTGATTTGTTGTTACAAAAAATTTAGGCATTATATTCTCCTTGTTTTTATATAAATTTTTCTAATATTTCTTTTGTTACAAATTTTAAAAATTTGTATTTTCTTTAAAATCCTCTATATTGTATCATAAAAATCACTATTTTTCTACCCAAATTATGCATTTATCCAAACAGAAACTGATTTTGCCTTTACCTTAAAAGTTCCATACCCTTCATTATCGATAAAAACTTCTTGTTCACACTTGCCTACACTATCTATAAATTTTTCTCCTACTAAATCTATTCCCATATACATTCTTTTTTCTGTATCAAACTTATTTGAAATTAATACTGCTAATCCTGATTTTATATGTTCTCTATCTCCTTCTCTCGTCCAGCCAATACAATTTGGATTGTCAAAATAATCATTTTGTTTTCCATATGCTTTTTCTTTTCTTAAATCAATTAATGTTGATAAACCTTCAATCGGTTCAATATTGTCATGTTTAATACCATATAAATCTCCCCAGAATACACAAGGATATCCTTCGTCTCTTAATAAGGTAATAGAATATGCAGGTAATTTAAACCATCTTTCCACAAAGCTTGTCAAACTTTGCCCTGGCTGTGTATCATGATTATCTACAAATGTTACTGCTTTGCTTGGATTTTCTTTTACTAAAGTTTTTTCTAAGATCTTTGTTAAATCGTAATTTTCATCTTTTGAAGCATTATATAAATTATAATGTAAAGGTACATCAAACAAAGAAATTTGCCCTTCTGTCTCTGTTATATATCTATGTAATTTTGAAATATCACCACTCCAATATTCGCCTACTGCAAATAACTCTTCTTTCGTTTCTTTTCTTAAAGTTTTTATCCAATCTTTATAAAAATTAGCATCAATATGTTTTACAGCATCTAATCTGAACCCATCTACCTTTGTTAATTCTAAATACCATTTTCCCCAATCTAAACACTCTTGAACAACCTCAGGATTTTTAAAATCTAAATCTGCTCCCATCAAATAATCATAGTTTCCAAATTCCTCATCAACTGCTCCACTCCATGTTTTATCTTTAAAACGGAAAATCGCATGTTCTTTGGTTTTATCATCATAATCAATCCCATCAAAATGAGTCCAATTCCATTCAAAATCAGAATATTTATGTTTCCTTCCTGGAAATGTGAATTTTGTAGCAACCCTTACCACTTGATTTTCTACAAAAGTATTGTGATTTCCCCAATCTACCTGTTCTGCTGGAATTGTTTGCAACAAATCTGCACCCATTTTGTGATTTAATACGATATCTGCATATGCTTCCATTCCTGCTTGTTTTATAGTCATAATACAATTTAGGTATTCATCTTTAGAACCATATTTTGTTTTTACAGTTCCTTTTTGATCAAACTCTCCTAAATCATATAAATCGTACACACCATATCCAACTTCATCTTTTCCACCAATTCCTTTATATGCTGGTGGAAGCCATAAAGCAGTTATTCCTATATCTGCTAGTTTTTCTGCCTCATTTGCAATCAGGTTCCACCAATTTTGGTTTGTTTCTAAGTACCATTCAAATGCTTGTAAAATTACTCCATTTATTTTTCTCATTTATTTTTCCTACTTTCTCATCCATTTGGGGACATTTCATTTTGGACATTTTTATTTAATTTTCTTTTCTGGATTGCATTATATCATTTGTATAGGATAATTTCTAGATTAAATGGGAAAATTGTAAAACAATTTTTCTGTACAATTTCCTATTATGTAAAAAGAACAACAGGGATCGCTCCCTGTTATTCTATCAGTTTTTTTAGCATGTTATACAACGGATAATTTCCCGTTATAATGATTTCAGGTTTTTTTTCTCCAAAACTAGTCAAACTCTTATAAAGTCCTATTATCTTATCTTTACGGCAACTCAAGCTTATTACCTCTATAAATGGAAATACAAGATTTAGTTTCTCAATATCTCTTTGACATTCCTTATTTTGAAATTGCACTTTTTCTAGCTCTTTTTGAATGTCCTCTTTTGATATTATTTTAATCTTCTCCTTTCCTTTGCAAAAAATTCTTACTGTTCCTACAGTCCGGACATTTACCTGAAACATTTTTGCTCCTCCTTCTTCTATATTCCTAGAAAATTTATGCACTGTTGCATAAGATTTATTATACTACGTTATGTTAATGTTTGCAATATTTGACAGATAATTTTTTATTTTATATAATACCTTCTCGAAAGGATGCGATTTTTATGAGTTTTGTATATGAAAGAACTATTAATTATTATGAAACAGATAGAATGGGAGTTGTCCATCATTCAAACTATATTCGCTTTTTAGAAGAAGCTAGATGTTATTATTTACGAAATGCCGATATGCCTTTTGAAAAATTTGAAGAACAAGGTATTACAATTCCTGTTTTGGAAGTAAAATGTAAATATAAACAACATGTTACCTTTTCTGATACTATATGTATTAAAGTTATTGTGAAAGAATTTAATGGTGTTCGTTTGACCATTGGCTATGAAGTAAAAGATAAAAAAACTGGTAATGATGTAATTATTGCCGAAACAAAACATTGCTTTACTGATAAAAATTTAAGGCCTATTAACTTAAAGAAACATTGTCCTGAATTTAGTGATAAATTTGAGGCTTTGAAAGAAAAATAGAATGTAAATTTTTTTATTGAATTTCTTTAGCTTTTTGATATGTTCGTATAATTGTTGTTTTTTTAGGTTTTTGATAGCCATAAGGATATGAAACTTTTCCTAAAAAAAGAAGGTACCTTAAAAAAAGTGTACCATCTTCTATTTAATATTATTTATTATTATGAAACTCGTGCTCAGGCGAACATAGTTGTTGTTATTCACATTGTTGTTGTTGATATACCCATTGTTGAAGTTCGCGTTATACGCGTTGTTCGTATTGTTCTGTGAAGAAGACCAGTACCAATTGCTAAGACCAACTAATCGTCCACCTGGCTACTACAATTTTATTGCTCTAACTTTTGATAATACCAAAATAATCTTTGGTGGAGCAACCACTTTCATTATATTAAATATTTCTTATTTAATTAATAAAAGTTTGCTAATCTTACTCTTTGGCGGATATAGCTTTCTGTATTCCTGTTAGCCATCTATCTAAATCCTTATCAACTGCTAATTGTCTTCTAATTAATTCAGTTATTTCTCCTGGAGTTATAGCCTTATTTATCATTAAAAATCTTATATCCGTCCATATTTCAACTCTCATAATTTTTTTACTTTCATGAGACATTTATACTGTTCTTCTGGATCTGACATCAAAAGCACTTTTACTGTATTCTTTTCAGCTTCAAGAATGTTTTTATTCAAATCTTCTTGAACAGAAACTAAACCTTTAGCAATTCCCCTTTTAGTAATTTTATCATTTATAAAAATTGCTAAATCATCCATCTTTAACTGTATTGGAGCTTGTCGATTTCTTTTATATATTTCCTGATTAATTTTTTTGCTTGCATTATCAATTTTAGATTGAGTCCAATGATTGTTTCTTGATTGTTTCTTGGTTTACTTTGTTTTTCCATATTTATTTCTTTCCTCATAATCTAAAATATTTATTCAAACCGAGA
>CALXAE010000024.1 GCA_944386205.1 uncultured Clostridia bacterium | reverse complement strand
TTAAATTCAATTTTTGTATGTCCATCTTCAGCTGGTTCCATATTTACCATTTCTGCTTTTCTTCTACCTAATTTTTCAATAACATTTCCTACACAGTCATCTGGAACATTTACAACTAAATCTTCAATTGGTTCACATTTTACGCCATCAATTTCTTTAAATATAACTTTTGGACGAGATACTAATAGTTCAAATCCTTCTCTTCTCATGGTTTCAATTAATACAGATAAATGTAATTCTCCTCTTCCTGATACTTCAAAAGAATCTGGTGAATCTGTTTCTTTTACTCTTAATGATACATTTCTTTCTAGTTCTTTAAATAATCTATCTCTGATATGACGAGAAGTAATAAATTGTCCTTCTTTTCCTGCAAATGGTCCATTATTAACACTAAATGTCATAGATACAGTTGGTTCATCAATATCAACAAATGGTATTTTTTCTGGATGATTAAAATCACAAATCGTATCCCCTATATTGATATCTGGTAATCCTGCAAGTTCGATGATATCTCCTGCTTTTCCCTCTTCTACTTCTACCTTATTTAATCCAACATGTGTATATACTTTTGCAATTCTACCTTGTGTAACTTTATCTTCTTTACCGCAAATTGCTACTGGCATTCCAACTTTAATACTTCCTCTTTCTACTCTTCCTACTGCAATTCTTCCTACATAATCATCATAATCAATATTTGATACTAACATTTGTGCTGGTCCTTCTTCATCACAGTTTGGTGCTTTTATGGTATTTACAATTGTTTCAAATAAACAATGTAAGTCTGTTGTTTCTTCATTTAAATCCATTTTTGCAATTCCATTTTTTGCAGATGCATAAACAACTGGGAAATCTAATTGTTCATCACTTGCATCTAATTCAATAAATAACTCTATTACTTGGTCTACAACTTTTTCTGGAGTTGCACCTGGTCTATCAATTTTATTGATTACCACAATTGGTTTTAAACCTAATGCTAATGATTTTTTTAGCACTTCTCTTGTTTGTGGCATTGCACCTTCAAAAGCGTCAACTAATAAAAGTACTCCATCAACTGTTTTTAGTACTCTTTCTACTTCTCCACCAAAATCAGCATGTCCTGGTGTATCAACAATATTAATTTTAATGTCATTATACATAACAGATGTATTTTTAGAAAGAATTGTAATTCCTCTTTCTTTCTCTAAATCGTTAGAGTCCATAATTCTTTCTGCTACTTGTTCATTTTCTCTGAATACATGGCTTTGTTTTAACATTGCATCAACTAATGTTGTTTTTCCATGGTCTACGTGTGCAATAATTGCGATATTTCTGATGTTTTTGTTGTTCATTTTACTACTCCCTCTCTTTTATTTTGTCTTGTCCAATTGGGGACGTTTCTTTTTGAGACATTTTTATGTAAAGTTCTGTTAATTTGTTAATAGAAACTTTACTTTTATATTTATATTTTCAAGAACATTAGGACTTTACATAAAAATGTCTCAAAAAGAAACGTCCCCAATTGGACAATCATAACTTAAGACGTTTTCCAAAGTTTTTCTTGAAAAACGCCCAAATCTCTAGAAATAAGCTTATAAAATTATACACCTATTTGGTGGTTTTGTCAATTAATTTTTCAAACAACCAATTGGCACTACTAATATATTATTTTCTGTTGTATATGCTATATCTGTACCTGTAATTATCATCAAGAATTCTGGTTCACCTATTTTAGGTTGGTTTTGCAATATTAATTTTTTTAATGTTAATAAATGTTCTTCTGCCTCTTTTATTCTTGTTCCACCTAATTTCACTTCAATTAATGCATATCTTCCATCATTGAAATGAATAACATTATCACATTCCAGCTGATACCTATCTCTATAATGTTTTAAATTTCCACCTATTGCATTTACATACACACTTAAATCCCTATTTACAAGATTTTCAAATAATAAGCCATATGTTCTGATATCTAACATAATTTCTTTAGGAGACACTCCTAATGCAGCTATGGCTAAAGATGGATCAATCATACTTTTCTTTGGAGATGTTCTAATGGCAGTTTTACTTCTTATGTTAGGATTCCATGCTTCTATTTCTTCTATAATGTACAATTTTTTTAATACCGTTAGATATTCTATAATGGTTCTATCACTAACATTTGAATAATTTGCTTTTACATCTTCAATTAATGCTTGATCAGAATTTATTGTTGATACTTGTCTTGCATATGCCTTTAATATGGCTCTAGCAAGATTAGGATTTCTACTTGTACCATCTATTCTTGAAATATCTGATTCACAAAGTACATCAATATAATTTTTTGATATTTCTAAAGCTTCTTTCTCAGGTAATTTTATCGCATTTGGCCAACCACCTCTGCATAAAACATATGCTATTTTTTCATATTCTAAATCTGTCTTTATTCCATCAATTTCTCTATTTCCTTCTAAAATTTCTTTTAGAGATATTTTTCCATTTGAATCTCCACTTTCATATAATGTCATTGGTTTCATAGTAATAAAAGCGAATCTTCCCACACCACTATGTAGAGAAGAATCCTCTGTTGGTGTTGCAGAACCTGTAAGGATATATTGGTTTGGACGTCCTATATTATCTATAGAATATCTAACTGCATTCCATAATTTAGGAACTAATTGCCATTCATCTATTAATCTTGGTTTTTCTCCTTCTAATAGCAATGATGGTTTTGTATTTGCTAGTTCTATATAATTTTCTTGTAAATCTGGATTTTGCATTTCTAAAACACTTTTCGCTATTTGTTTTGCACTAGTTGTTTTTCCACACCATTTTGGTCCTTTTATTAAAACTGCTCCCATTATTTTTAATTTATTTTTAATTTCTTCATCGACAATTCTTTTTATATATTCCACAAAATCACCTTCTTTTTTATTATATCAGTCATTAATTATATTATACCATTTTTTTGAAATCATTTCAATGATTTGTGGCAATTTGTTTCAAATCTTTGTGGTGTTTTGTTTCAAAGATTTGTTGTGCTTTATTTCAAAGATTTGTGGTATTTTTTCATAGATTTGCGATTATTAATTTTAAAGGTTTTTGGTAATTTATTTCAATATTCTGCAACATTCCATACGTTTGTATTTTGATAACTTTTATTTGACAAGCAATTACATTTATGTTAAGTTTATAGTAATGCACTAAGCATTTGTAACTTTGGCAATGGTAAGCTTGCTAAAACTTTTTCTTGTAATTAAAAGGAGAAAAATATGGAATCTATTGGATTAATAACAAAACCCAAACTGCCTATAAAAAAGTTTTACATCCCCGATTCAAAAAAACAATTCTATTTTACAAGGAGCCCCGTTAGAGTCTGGAGTGCAGATTTTATGGATAAAACAAATGATGAATTAGTAGAAAATTTCATAAAAGCTGTAGAGGATTGTTTGAAAAATTCAAAATAGAAAAAAACAGATTCGCTTACCAATCTGTTTTTTATTAATGTCGCATTGGGTTCGTTTGTCTATGCAACATTCTCCTAACTAGCAAGCTCTATAATCTTGCTCATAATTTCTTTTGTTACTTTATCTAATACTTCTTTGTCTTTACTGCCTTTATATTCACTATAATCTAATGGTTTTCCGTATGTAATAGTAATTTTATGAAGATCTTTTGTTCCACCTTTTATTCCACAAGGTACAACTTTTGCTCCACTTCTTATGGCAAAAAAGGCAACACCATCTTTTACTTTTTCTCCTTTTTCTAATCCATTTCTAGTTCCTTCTGGGAATAAAGCTATACATTTTCCTTCTTTTAGATCTTTTAAAGATTTTTTAATGGCAGATACATCTTTTTCATCTCTTTTTACTGGTATAGCTTCAAAAGCCCAACCTAAAAACGCTAAAAATTTATTTTTATACAACTCTTCTTTGGCCAAAAATTTCATGTCCCTTTTAGCTGTTACAACCATTAATGGTGGATCTAAATAGCTTCTATGATTTCCACAAAATATTAATGCCCCATCTTTTGGAACATTTTCTAATCCTTTAATTTCTGCTTGGTAAAAAATTTTAAACCATATGTATAATGCTCCTCTTACAATTGCTTTAATCATTTCTTTTAATACTTTTTTCATTTTTAGTTTCATTCCTTTCCTTGGGTGAACATTTGGGACGTGTCAAAATGGACAATTTTTGTCCAAAAGGGACAGACCTCTATTTTTCTATTTAATATTTATTAGATTATTCTTATTATTTATTCTCTATTATCTCTATAATTTTTTCTACTACTTGCTTAATACTTAAATTTGTAGTATCTACATATATTGCATCTTTTGCTCTTTTTAATGGTGCAATTTCTCTAGTAGAATCTCTTTTATCTCTATCTTTTATTCCTTGTAATACTTCTTCATAAGAACATTCTATTCCTTTTTCCTTGTTTTGCAATACTCTTCTTTTTGCTCTTTCTTCTGGGGTTGCATCTAAGTAGATTTTCACATCCGCGTCAGGAAATACTACAGTTCCAATATCTCTTCCTTCCATAATTACATTTTTTCCTTCTGCAATTTTTCTTTGCACTTCTAATAACTTATTTCTAACTATTGGTAAAACCGATACTGGTGATACTAAATCATTGACATCATTTTCTCTAATTCTTTTAGTTACTTCTTCTCCATTTAGATAAACTTTGCCATCATGCTCCATTTGAATGTCTATCTTTTCTAATATTTTTTTAATTTTTTCTTCTTCATCCATATGTATATTCTCTTGTAGCATATTTAATGCAACACAACGAAAAGTTGCACCTGTATCAATATTTACTAATCCTAATTTTTCTCCTACCATTTTTGTTATTGTTCCTTTTCCTGCTCCAGCAGGTCCATCAATTGCTACTACAAATGACATATTTTCTTCTCCCTTTTATTTAGATATTTTTTCTGGCACATAAATATTTTTGGCTACAACATCTAGTTCAACAACATTCATGGCAGTTAATTTTTCGATTTCTTTTTTTGCTCTATCTTTAAAGTCTTTAATTCCTTCTATGACATTATATCCATACATAACAGTAACTTCTACATAGATTTTGGCACCTTCTCCATAGTTTTCTACTCTTGTTCTGGATATTTTATAAATAGCTGGTGTTTGCACAGCAATATATTCTAGGATTTGTCTAAATACCAAATCAGATATCGTAAATTTGCCTAAGTAACTAAATGTTGGTCTTATGATAGATTTTTCAGATATATATGGTTTTTGTCCTTTTCCTTTTGATTTGAAAATTTGTAAAGGATCCAATAAATATCCTGAAAAATCTTTTTTTATTTGAAAAGTTGGTACTGGAATAACATGTTTTCCTTCTGTTACACGAATTCTTCTTGCTGTTTCCATTTCTTGTTTTGTTGCTACATCTGTTATATATATATATTCACTGATTTCTGGCAAACCTAAATTGGCTGCAATTTTTTGTACCATTCCATCTGATGTTCCTAATATTAAAATACTTTGTGGTCTTTCTTTTTTTAATGCTTTTATAATTTTATCTCTTTCTTCTTTTTCATAAAATAATGCATGTTTAACTGTTCCTACTTTTGTTGGTGCTTTTTTCGCAGATTCTCCTGCTAGAACTTCATTTTCTTTAATTAATAATCCATCATCTATAATATAATTTATATTTTTCTCGCTAGCCACCATTTGTGCACGATAACTTTTTCCTGTTCCTGAAGGGCCAACAAATGCATATACTTTTATTTTATTTCCAAATAATTCATCTAATATCATATTGATTTGTTGTTATAAAACAACCTTCTCCTTCCTTTACTGAATATTTTTTGTTCTAATTGTTTAGTACATTTCTTTAATACTTATATATTCAAATTTAGATAGAATAACTTGTATTACTTATATCTGGATAACTAAACACTTTTCCTCCCTCTGTAAATTGTCCACTTGACTTATGATCTTGGTCTATAATTTCTTTTCCTACTAGAAAATATTTATATCTTGATTCTTCACTTGCAGTTCCTCCACCTACTACAATTGGGTCATCCCAAGTAGTATCAACTGCATACCAAATCCCATTTAATTGAACATAATTCCAAGCATGATTTTCTGTTTCTCCTTGTGAATTTGTTCCAGTCCCAATTACCATAACACAAGGAATATCTAATTTATCTAATAGATATTTAAAAGCTCTTGCATATCCTTCACATACACATTCTCTGTTAATTAATGCTCCATACACATTATATATATTTGTTTTTGACAAACTACTGTCATAACTAATGGTGTCAATTAAATAATCATGCACCATTTTAATATCTTCAAATGTATTTCCTGTTTTATTTTGTAATATCTGATTTTTTACTTGCTCAATTTGCGATACAGCCTGGTCAATTTGCTCTTTTGATTGAAATTCATCTGTTAAATAATTTGATTCATTTCCAGAATTGATAAATACATTATATGTAGAATTTTCTCCTCTTGTAGTTGTTTCAATATTTAAGTACATTTTTCGAGGACTCAAGTAAAAAACTTCTGCATTATCATAAATATATGCTTCTATTGCTGATTGATAATATTCTCCTAATTGTTCTTGACCATTGCTTTGTGATAATAAATCAGAAAAACTCGTTCCTAATTCAATTTGATAAGTTCCTGTTTTCATTTGTTCTTTGTTACTTTCAAAAGCTCGATAAATTATTCTTGATTCTTCTTCTAATTGGTTATAGAAATATTTATCTACTTGTACATTTGAATAATTATTTGAAGTATTTTGATTATTTCTTTCAATAGAGCTAATTGGATTTTGTACAATTGCTGGTGTTTCTATATCGTCTTCTACTGTTTTTTCTTCATTAGTAGTATTTTCTATATCTCCTGCTGTTTCTATAAATTCTAGATTTTCTTCTTTACTCCCAAATTCCTGAAGGGCAATAATTGAAAAAACAATTAAAACTGAAAAAATTCCTATGATAATTAAAAATAATATAATAGAAATTATTTTGTCTGCTAATTCTCTCTTCATATTATCGTTTTCCTTTCATCTATAAATCATTTTATTTTTTATATTATATTTTTTCACTATACGTTTATTATAGCATTTTTATTATGTAAAAACTAGTATAATTTTAAAAATTTTACGAATACTATAAATAATTGGTTACAATTCACAGCAATAATTGTCTAAATTGCCTAATGTTATCTTAAATATTTTATTCATTAAATATTTAAGATAACATTAGACAATTTGGACAAATCAAAAATGTGAATTGCAATAAGCATCGTTACTAAAAAAGGAGAACACATTATGCGTTTTAAAGATTTATTTTCTTCACTATTTACGTATACACCTGAAAATAAAGAAACCTATAATTTTAATTTAATAGAAGATATCAATACTAAAAGTTATCCTGACAGTACAATAGGAAATACCGAAAACAAAAAAATGAAAATCTTCCCAAGTGTTACAGTTAATAGTGACTATTTAAAAAGTAAATATAATCTTTTAATTAATTCAGATATTATTTTTCGTGATTTTATTTTAAATGCTAGAGGAAAGCAATATCATGCACTTCTGATTTTTATTGATGGTATGATTAATACAGAAATCATGAATGAATTTATTTTAGAACCTTTAATGATGAGAAATCGAAATAATACTTTTGATGGTGGTCAGAATAGAGTCGTGTCTGAAGCTGTTGCTAACAATATTACTGTTCGCAAAGTAAAAAAATTTAATTTACCAAATTATATTTCCAGTTGTTTAGTTCCTCAAAATGCTATTAAACAAGTTTCTACTTTTGAAGATTGTATATCTGGTATCAATTCTGGTAATTGTGCCCTATTTGTTGATACATTAGATATTGCTTTTGATATCGAAGTTAAAGGCTTTAAACAAAGAGGAATTGAAAAACCTAGTAATGAAATTGTTATCAAAGGACCTCATGAGTCTTTTGTTGAAAATATAAGAACAAATACTTCTCTTATTCGTAGATTTGTAAATAATGAAAATTTGGTCATTGAAAATTTAAATGTTGGCAACATTACAAAAACAAAATGTGGTGTTTGCTATATTTCTGAACTTGCCAATGAAGATTTAATTGCAGAAGTAAAATTTAGAATGAATAATTTAGATGTTGATTCTCTACTTTCTGCCGGGCAATTAGAACAATTAATTTCAGATTCTAACAACCTAAATACACCACAACTCATTTCTACAGAAAGACCTGACAAAGCTGCTAGTTATTTATTAGATGGCAGAGTGGTTATTCTTGTAAATGGTTCACCTTATGCATTAATTACACCAGGAATTTTGTCTGATTTTTTGAGTTCACCAGATGATAAAAATCAAAAAGCACTTTTTTCAAATTTCACAAAATTTATTAGATTAATTGCTGCTTTTATTACACTATTACTACCAGGGCTTTATATTGCAGTTACCAGCTTTCATCAAGAGATTTTACCAACAGAATTGTTATTTTCTATTTTAGCTTCTCGTGCAAATGTACCTTTTCCAATCATTTTTGAATTATTGGTTTTGGAAATATCTTTTGAACTAATTCGTGAAGCTGGTTTAAGAGTTCCCTCTCCTATTGGTCCGACCATTGGTATTGTAGGTGCATTAGTCATGGGACAAGCAGCTGTTAGTGCTGGAATTGTAAGTCCAATTCTAATTATTGTAGTCGCCATTACAGGAACTGCCTCTTTTGCAATTCCAGATTATGCTTTTGGCTTTCACTTAAGAGTTTATCGATTTGTCTTTATCTTTTTAGGATATCTTTGTGGCTTTTTAGGAATTGCACTTGGATTATTTGTTTACATGGTATCTATGACTGATACAAAATCCTTCGGTGTTCCTTATACAGTTGGAATTTCTCCTCTTGAAAAAGTAAAGGGTAGTTCTTATTATTTACCAGCTGTGGAAAAGCGAGAATACCGTTCTGGATTTTTAAATGCCAAAAAGGAAAGTAAACAAGGTCATATTTCTATGAAATGGAAAAATACATGACATGTCTCGTTGGTGATGATTTGGGGACGGAGATAAAATCATCATTTTCTAGAAATTATTTTATTTAATTTTTTAAAACAAAATGATGATTTTATCTCCGTCCCCAAATCATCACCAACGAGACAAATCAATTTGCGAAAGGAGATTATATGGAAAACTCTAAAATAACTGCCGCTGAAGCAATCAGTATTGTTCTTGGAATTTTTGTTGCATATACATTAGTTGCTCTTCCAAGAAGTATGCTTGAAACCACCAAAACAGCAACATTAATTAATCTTATATATGTTGGTATTATTGCATTATTTATTACATTTTTGATTTATAAATTACTTATTAAATTTCCACGGAAGTGACATTGTGGATATTGCTGAATATTTGGGTGGTAAAACCCTAAAAACTTTTATTGGTATTGTGTTTATCTTTTATTTTTTATTTAGTAGTAGTATTCTTCTTAGAAACTTCTGTGAATGTTTAAAAATTGTATATTATCCAATGACAAGTCTAATTTTTATTATATTAACTTTTATCATTGTTATTTGTATCACCTTGCACCATCGTTTTTCTTCTATCGCAAAGGTTAATTTGTTAATTATTCCTTTAGTGATTATTAGTATTGTCTTTCTATTTATCGCAAACATCAAAAATTTCTCTTTGGATAATATCTTCCCAATTTTTGGAGATGGTTTGTTTAATACGTTTGTAACTGGTTTAGGAAATTTAGGTGCTTTTGGTGGTATTACTTTGTTATATTTTCTTCCTCCTTACTTAAAAGAACCTCAAAAAATGAAGAAAGTTTATCTAACCTCTATTATACTAGGAACTATTTATTTTTTATTATGTGTTTCTATTATACTATTCATGTTTATATCTCTAATGTATACCAACCAAATTATGCCTTTATATTCTGCTGCCCGCTATATTGAATTTGGAAACTTTTTTCAAAGGTTAGAATCCATATTTCTTCTTATTTGGATTTTACAAATGATTTGTTATTTAACAATTATTGCTAAAATATCTCTATCCATCTTCAAAAAGATTACCAATATCCGTGACGAGAAACCACTTATCTTTGTATTTGGATTATTAATTTTTGCCATTAGCTTACTGCCAAAAAATTATGCAATTTCAAAATTTATAGAAGATTATATTTATCAGTATATGGTTATTATTGTTTCTATATTTTTAGGTATTGCTCTCTTGGGTCTTGCCTATTTGAAAAAAAGAAAGAAAAAGGAGCTGAATACAGATGTCAAAGAAAATATTTAAAAAGATTTTTATTGCTATTTTAATTATCATGCTTCTTCTTGCCTTTTCTAAATCCTATTCAACTTTAAATATCGATAATTTAAGTGTCGTCGTTGCTATGGGAATTGATGCTTCTGACAAAAACCATTTGCAAATTAGTTTTCAATTTACAAATCCTTCTTCTGTTTCTGAATCAGGGACTTCTGAACAAGCCCCTTCTATTATCTATTCTGTAGATGCTTCTTCCATTAGTTCTGGCATTAATTTAATTAATACGTATATCGGAAAATCTGTTAATCTTTCTCACTGTAAGGTAATTGCTTTTTCAGAAGAACTTGCCAGCAGAGGCATTTCAGATGAAATCTATACATTAATTAATGATACACAAATACGTCCTTCTACAAATATTATAATTTCTAAAACCTCAGCAAGAGAGTATTTAGAAAATTCAAAACCATTATTTGAAAATTTGATTACCAAATATTATGAAGTCTTTTCTGGTTCAAGTAGTTACACTGGTTTTACTACAAATGCTACCATTGGTGACTTTTTTGATCATTTGATATGCCATTCTTGCGAGCCATATGCCATTTTAGGTGGTGTTACTAATAACTCTACAGAATATTCAGGTACTACAAATTCAGAAAATGATACTAGCACAAAATCCAATTCTTCATCTTTATCAGGACAGTCTACCGCTGAAAACACAGGACTTGCTGTATTTAAAGATGATGTACTTGTTGGAGAATTGAATTCCATTGAAACACTTTGCTTTTCAATTATACGAAATCAAGTAGATGGTTTCCTAATTTCTGTTCCAAATCCTAATAAAGCAAATTCTTATATAGATTTACATGTAACCCCTTTGGTTTCTCCTAAAATAGATGTAAATATTTCAAACGGAACACCTTATATTACAATTGATTGCCGTTTTACTGGAAGAATTTACTCAATGGAAGATAGTGCAGATTATTTAAATGATAATATGCTAAATCAGATTTCTAACTCTTGCAACAGTTATTTAGAATCTATACTTACAGAATATTTGTATAAAACAGCTAAGGCTTTGAATTCTGATATTAACGGATTTGGTAAAATTGCTAGAAAACATTTTTTTACATTAGATGAGTTTTATGATTATAATTGGGGAGAAAAATATAAAGATAGCTTTTTTGAAGTTACAGTTGATTCTTCAATTCGTTCTTCTTCAATGCTAACAGAAAGTTAATTGTTCTATGCTTGTTTTAGCCAATATCGTTGTTTTATTTATTATTTTATTATTGTTTAATTAAGAATATTTTTATCTTTTATGGAGGCTTTTATGATTAATTTTTTAGAATTTGTGGTTTTTATTTTGTTTTGTTTATATGTTTTAAAAGATGCCCTTAGTTATGGCATCTATGAATATAAAAATGAAAATAAATTTGGTGGGGTATCTGTGATTGTTTTTTCCCTATTCTCTGTTATATTAAGTGTTGTGGCACTTTGTATTTCTTAGTGTCCAATTGGGGACGTTTCTTTTTGAGACATTTTTATGTTAATATGTAAGGCTATTAACATAAAAATGTCTCAAAAAGAAACGTCCCCAATTGGACAAAAACCTACACCTTTTCAAAATCAACTGTTCTTAGTAATTTGCTTGCATCTTTTACCATAATTTTAATTTTATCGCCGATTTTGTATGTCGTTTTGGTATGTTCTCCTATTAGTCTCTTTCTTTCTTCGTCATAAATAAAATACTCATCTCCTAAGTCATCAAAACGGATTAATCCTTCTACAGTATTTTCTAGCTCTACAAAAATACCAAATGATGTTACAGAAGATATAATACCTTCATATTCTTCTCCAATTCTACTTTCCATATATTCTGCTTTTTTGATATCTTCACTTTCTCTTTCCACTTTTGTTGCAATATTTTCTCTTTCTGATGATTGTTTCGCCCTCTCCTCTGCTTGTTTTTTGTATTCTTCTACAAATTTTTCTCCTACATCATAATTTTCTTCTAAATATTTTGAAATCACTCTATGGATAAATAAGTCTGGATATCTTCTTATTGGAGAAGTAAAATGACAATAATATTTACTTGCAATTCCAAAATGTCCTTGATTTTCTGCTTCATATCTTGCTACTTTTAAAGTTCTCAATACCAAATTTGAAACCACTTTTTCCTCATCTTTTCCCTGAACTTCTTCTAAGATTTTTGCAAATTCTTTTGGATAAATATTGTCTTTATTCGCTTTGATTTTTAATCCAAAATTAAATAGAAATTTATTTAGTTCTTGAACTTTTTCATAGTCTGGTTTTTCATGCACTCTGTAAATAAATGGTGCATCTAACCAGAAAAATTTTTCTGCAATTGTTTCATTTGCTGTTAGCATAAATTGTTCTATAATTTCGTTAGCAAATGTGGTTTCATATTTTTTGATATTGGTCACTCTTCCATCTATATCCAATTCTATCTTACTTTCTGGAATGTCTAAATTTAGATAACCTTGTTCTAATCGTTTATTTTTTAATATATGTGCCAATTCTTCCATCAACTTAAATTCAGAAATGTATGGTTTATATCTGTTTATTATTTCCTCATCTACATTATTTGTTTTTATTCCATCTATCACTTCATCTTTATTTGAATTATTTTTTACTTCTTGTTGATTTATATTTGTATAATCTAGTATCTTTTGCACATTTGTATATGTCATTCTTTCTGTTACATTGATAACTGCTTTATAGACATCTGAAGAAATGACTTCTCCTTTTGGATTTATTTCCATACTACAAGATAACGTAAACCTATCCTCTCCTGCATTTAAACTACAAATCCCATTTGATAATTCTCTTGGAAGCATTGGAATAACTCTTCCTAACATGTAAATACTTGTACCTCGAAGCAGGGCTTCTTGGTCTAACAAACTATTTGGTTTTACATAGTGGCTAACATCTGCAATGTGTACATCTAGTTTATAATTTCCATTTTCTAATTTGGTTACCTTTACAGCATCATCTAAATCTTTTGCATCTTCTCCATCAATTGTAAAAATGATATCGTCTCTTAAATCTCTTCTTCCTATAATATCTCTTTCATCAATTTTGTTCCCACATTTTTTTGCTTCTTCCACAACTGGTTCTGGAAATGTTGATGGTAAATTGTGTTCTTTTATTAAAGACAACATATCTACACCTGCTTCATTAACATTTCCTAATACTTCTAAGATTTTTCCTTCTGCTTTTTTCCCTTTTTCAGGATATTTAATGATTTTTACTAATACTTTATGATTATTTCTTGCTTTTCCAAAATTCTTTTTAGAAATAAAGATATCTGTCCCAAAATTTTTATCATCTGGAACCACAAATCCAAAACTTTTATTATTTTCAAATCTTCCAACAATTGTATCTTTTTCATGTTTTAAGATTTTTACAACTTTTCCTTCCGCCTTTTTTAGTTTGTTTTTTTCTTCAATAATTTCAACTAAAACTCTATCTCCATTTAATGCATTTTTAGAATTTTCTTTTGCAATATAGATTTCATCTTCTTGGTCTTCAATTTTTACAAAACCAAATCCTTTTTGATTTTTCCTATAAATACCGTCATAATATACTGTATCTACTGGTCTATATTGGTTTTTTCTGTTTTTCTGGATTTTTAATTCCATCTCCAATTTTCCTAGTATTCGTAAAAGTTCATTATATTCACTTTTTGGTACATGCATAATCATGGCAATTTCCTTTGCCTTCATTGGTGCATAATCTTCATCTTTAATTAAATTTAAAACTTTCTGTTCCTGTTCTTCCATTTATTTTCCTTTCTTCTTGTCCAATTGGACAAGTTCAAAAAAAGAGAAAAATGAGTCTGCCTCAAAAATCCCTTTTCTCTTTTATGCCATATATACAATTCCTAATACAATCGTCAATATTGCAAATACAATTGACAATATAACTGTCCATCTTTTTTGTTTTCCTTCTTTTGTTCTTCCTTTATTTTTTTCAAAAAAATTGTTAGTTGATGAACCTGTAATGGTTGAAGATAATCCTGAATCTTCTTTTGATTGTATTAATGTCAATATTATTAGTGCAACTGCTACAACAAAGTAGATAACAATCAATATCCATTTTGCTATTTCCATGTTTTATCTCATTCCTTTCTTTATGCTCTAGCCTGGTTAAAAAATAAGTGCATTTTCTCAACCATTCTATTCTTTTTTTTCTCAAATAATACTTTGCTATTTTAACATATATTTTTCTAAATTGCAACCAGGTTAAGATTATTTTTCATCAATAATTTTGTCTATTGATTGTTCTCTCATTTCTTTTATAACTTTGCAACTATTATCCAATTTTTCTTGATCTTTTTCATTTAATTCCAAATTTAGTAATTCTCTTACACCATTTTTATTAATAATTGCTGGTACACCAATATAAATATCTTTTTGTCCATATTGATCATCTAAATAAGTAGATACTGTTAATATTGAGTTTTCATCATTTATAATAGCTCTTACTAATCTATTTAATGCCATTCCTATTCCATAATATGTTGCTTTTTTCTTTTCGATAATTTCATATGCAGCATTTACAACATCTTCATGCATCTTAGTTAATTTTTCCATTGGATGATGATTATCTTTCATAACATCTGTAATTTTTTTACAACCAATGTAACAATGTTCCCATGGTACAAATGAAGAATCCCCATGTTCTCCCATGATATATGCATGCACATTTTTACTTGATACTTTTAAATATTGTCCTACAATATATCTCAATCTTGCTGTATCTAAAACTGTTCCTGAACCAATAACTTGATTTTTTGGTAAACCAGATACTTCTGCAACAACATAAGTCATCAAATCTACTGGATTACTTGCTACAACAATAATTCCATTAAATCCACTTGCCATAATACTTTGTGTTACACTTTTCATAATTTTAGCATTTACCTCTGCTAATTCTAATCTGGTTTGTCCAGGTTTTTGTGCAATTCCTGCTGTAATTACAACTACTTGTGCATCTTTACATTCGTCATAATCTCCTGCTCTAATTATCATTTTTTGAGGTGCATATGGTAATCCATGTGATAGATCCATTTCTTCTCCAATAGTTTTATCTTTATCTATATCGATTAAGATAAGTTCTTGTACTCCTCCTCTATTTAACATTGAGTATGCCATACTCATTCCCACAAATCCTGTTCCTACTAGAACTATTTTTCCCTTTTTCATACAATCCATTCCTTTCTATTTATTAAATTTCCTACAATATTATACTACTTTTTTCTAGAAATTTAAAGTTTTTTTACATAATTTGTTTTACTTTTTTATAGTATTATGATATAATTTTAGCAAATATTCAAAGTAAGGAGTGCTATTTATGAGTTCAAATTCAGATAATACTACTACTTTGGCTGAAAATAAGGTATTAATCCTATATATCTTAAATCTAATTGATGGAGATATCGTACAAGATGGATTGTTTAAAATTATTTCTTCTATTAATAATTTAAATTACTTTTATTTTAAACAAATCTTGACAGATTTAATAGATTCAAAGCTAGTAGGTGTTTACACAAAAGAAGATGAACAAGTATTAAGAATTACTAGTGAAGGAAAAAATGCATACATTTTGACAAAAGATGTAATGCCTGGAATATTAAAATTAAAAGCAGATAGTGTTTTTAAAGAAGAATTTTCAAATATTGAAGAAGCTTCTTCAGTTATTGCTGAATTTACACCAAAAGATGAAAATAATTATACTGTAACTTTAAAAATTGTAGAGAACAATGAGACGATTTTTGAAGTTAAAACATATGCTGGCTCAAGAGAAAGAGCTAAAAAGATTGTGGAAAATTGGAAAAATCATGCTAATACCATATATCCTAATATCTTAAATACTCTATTTGAGGGAAATTAAAATCGCTAAAGTACATATTTTCCTACAATTATGTCTCGTTATAGGTGGTCCAAATTCCTATAATGGAACAAATCTAGCTTCGCTAGACCTTTTCTCTATTTTTTAACATTGATTACATTAATTTAAGGTCTAGCAAGAAGCGTATAAGATTTGTTGCGCGAAAAATTGTGAAACAATTTTTCTGTGCAATTTTTTTTTTGCATTATAGGAAATGCAATTTCCTATAATGTAAAAAAACTCGTAAACGAAATTAATTCACATTTACGAGTTTTTTTGGTAGCGAAGATGTGATTCGAACACATGACCCTTCGGGTATGAACCGAATGCTCTAGCCAACTGAGCTACTTCGCCATATTTCCAAGCAAGTATTATTATACTGGTAGTTTTTCCATTTGTCAAGTAAAACATACAAGAAATTTAAAATTTCTTGTATGTTTATCTTATATAATCATCATCTTTACTTGATTGATATTCTGTATTTGTTCTATTTTGAGTTGATCTTGTAGTAGTTGATTGTTGTTTTTGTGCTTTGCTTTCTGATTGTTCAATAACAGATTGAGATTTTTGATTTCTAGATTTTTTCTTTCCTTTTCCACCACTATTTTCATCAACTCTAACCAATTTTTCTAAATTTTCAATTACATCTTTATCTTCACATTTTTCAATTTTTTCAACTTCCTTATCAATTTCTGTTTCTTTTTCACTTTCTGGACTTCCTCCAATTATGTTTAAAAACTCTTTTAAAAATTGTCGAAATTGAAATTGAAATCTAGTATTTGGTTGTGTTTCTAAATTATTTCCCATATTTTACCTTAGAATACTTCTAAGTTTTTTCACCTCTTTTATTAAAAATAACCTTACAATTGTAATTATAGCACAAAAAGCCCTGATTAGCAAGGCTTTTGTGATTTTTTTATTGTATAACAATCAGTATACATTTTGACCTTAGACTTATTTTCTCTTATCCTATAATTTTTGGACCCAATTTTTTACCAGCAAGGACATGAAAATGTAAATGTTTCACTTCTTGCCCACTATCTTCTCCACAGTTCATAATCAATCTATATCCTTGTTCTTTAAATCCTTTCTCCTCTGCAATTTGGTTAATCACTCTATGCATTTTTGCCATTAACTCGCTATCTTCGTCTTTTAAATCATTATGTGTTGCTATATGTTTTTTTGGTATTACTAATATATGAATTGGTGTTGCTGGGTTGATATCATAAAATGCAAGTATGTCTTCATCTTCATACACTTTATTTGATGGAATTTCTCCTTTTACAATTTTACAAAACAAACAATCTTCCATTTTCTATCATTCCTTTCTCACTTATGACTAAAGAACTTATTTGATTTTTTGACATTTTAGCTTATAGCTAAATCTATGCATATTGTTTGTAACTTGTTTTACTTTTTTCTTCGTTTTCTAGTCTTTAATCAAAACTGCTTTAATTCTTCTAATTCCAGAAGAACTTGACTCTTCTTTTTTGATTTTAAATCTTCCCATATCTCCTGTGTGTGCTACGTGAGGTCCTCCACAAATTTCTTTACTAAAATCTCCTATTGTATATACTTTTACTTTGTCACCATATTTATCTGTAAATAATCCAATTGCTCCTGATTTTTTTGCATCTTCATAACTCATTTCTTCACAAGTTACTGGTAAATCTCTTTGAATTTGTTCATTTACTAGATCTTCTACTTTTTGAATTTCTTCTTTTGTCATTTTTTGTGGATGTGTAAAGTCAAAACGTAATCTTTCCTCTGTGATATTAGAACCACTTTGCTTTACATGCTCTCCTAAAACTGTTCTTAATGCTTGATGTAATAAATGGGTTGCTGTATGATAAGCAATTGTTTTCTCATTTTGGTCTGCTAGTCCACCTTTAAATTTTTGTGTACTTCCCATTCTTGATTTTTCTTGATGGGCTTTAAATAGTTCTTCAAATCCTTTTAAATCAACTGTCATATTATTTTCATCAGCTAATTCTTTTGTAACCTCAGGTGGGAAGCCATAAGTATCATATAGTTTAAATACTACATTAGCATCAATTTCTGTTTTGCCTTCTTGTTTTGCCTTTTGCATTTCTTTGTCAAATTCTCTTTCACCATGTGTTAAGGTTTTAACAAATTTATCTTTTTCTTCATTAATTACATTTTTTATTGTTTCTCTATTTTGCTCTAATTCTGGATACATATCTTTTAAATTGTCAATGTTAATATCAATTAAATTTGATAATTCTGATAACTCAATTTGTAATTTGTTCATATGTCTAATCATTCTACGAATTAATCTTCTTAAAACATATCCTCTATCAATATTACTTGGTCTTCCTCCATCTGCAATAATCATCATGCTTGAACGTAAATGTTCTGCAATAATTCTTCTGCTTTCAATACTATCAACTTTTTGAAGTTCTTGGATTTTCTCCATAACTGGTAAAAATAATTCTGTATCAAATGGTGTTTCTTTTCCTTGTAACAACATTGTCATTCTCTCTAAGCCTAAACCAGTATCAACATTTCTTTGTTTTAATTTAGAATATCCATTTTTATCTTTATAATATTCCATAAACACATTGTTCCAAATCTCAACATATTTACCACAATCACAAGAAGGTTGACAATCTGGTCCACAAGCTGGTTTTCCAGTGTCATAAAACATTTCTGTATCAGGTCCACATGGTCCTTCTTCTCCTGCAATCCACCAGTTATCATCTTTTCCATAAAAATAGATATGTCCATCTAAAATACCAACATCTTTCCATACTTTTGCAGAAACATCATCTCTTGGACAGTCTTCATCTCCTGCAAAACAAGTAACAGATAGTTTTTCTACTGGTATTTGTAATTCTTTTGTTAAGAAATCAAAACTCATTTTGATAGACTCTTCTTTGAAATAATCTCCTAAAGACCAGTTTCCAAGCATTTCAAAATATGTTAAATGTCTATTATCTCCTACTTCATCAATATCATTTGTTCTCACACATTTTTGATAATCTGTAAGTCTTGTCCCCTCTGGATGTTTCTCTCCTAATAAATAAGGTACCAATGGTTGCATACCAGCTGTTGTAAATAGTACAGATGGGTCATTTTCTGGTATCAATGAAGCTGATGGTATTACGCTATGTCCATGTTTTTTAAAAAATTCTAAATATTTGTTTCTAATCTCGATTGCTTTCATTCAAATTCTTCCCTTCTTTTTATACATACGATATTAGCATTATACTGTAAATATGGAAAAAAATCAAGAGGGAACAGTTAGGGACAGGTAGGGTTTTGTACCTAGCTG
>CALXAE010000023.1 GCA_944386205.1 uncultured Clostridia bacterium | reverse complement strand
TTTACCAATTTTTCAGAAGACCATATCAGTCCAAAAGAACATCCAGACATGCAAGATTACTTTGAGTCAAAATTAAAATTATTTAAAATGTGCAAAACAGGAATTGTTAATGCAGATGATTTACATGGAGCAAAAATACCAAGACTATTCCCTGATAGCAATATTACAACATATGGAATTGATAATTATGCAAATGTATTGGCAAAAGATATAACCATTACCAATTCATATGTAGATTTTAAAGTAAAAATAAAAGATAGAAATGAGAGAGTAAAAACAGGAATACCTGGAAGATTTAGTGTATATAATTCATTAGCAGCTATTTGTGTTGCACAAAAATTTGGAATAGAACCTGAAAAGGTTAAAGAAGCATTATTAGAAGTTAGAGTTCCAGGAAGGTCTGAATTAGTAGATAATAAAAGAGAAATACCAATTATGATAGATTATGCACATTCTCCAGAAAGCTTAGAGAATATTTTACAAGCAACCAAGAGTTATACAAGAGGAAAAGTCATATCTGTATTTGGTTGTGGTGGAGATAGAGACGCAGGTAAAAGACCAATTATGGGAGAAATATCAGGAAGAATTGCTGATTTTACAATTATTACATCTGACAATCCAAGAACAGAAGACCCAGAAAAAATTGTGAAACAAATTGAAGAAGGTATGAAAAAGACAAATGGAAAATATAAAGTAATTGTTGATAGAGTAGAGGCAATAAAAGAAGCAATTAAAATGGCAACAAAGCGTGATATTGTTATTCTAGCAGGAAAAGGACATGAGCCATATCAAGAAATTAATGGAGAAAAATATCCATTTGATGAAAGAATTATTGTTAGAGATATTATAGATGAATTAGAAAATGAAACAAAGAATAAGAAAAAATAAAACGAAAGAAAGGTTGGATGAAATTGATATTTGAGGCAAAAGTATTGATAATCTCATTTATCATCTCTATTATCATGGGATTTATCATAATACCAATACTAAAAAAAAGAAAAGTAGGGCAAATTGAAAGAGATGATGGTCCACAATCACATTTGAAAAAGCAAGGAACACCTACAATGGGTGGGATAATCATTATTATTACCATGATATTGGTTGTAACAGGAACATGTATCTATTTATCGGCAAATGGAGAAAATGAATTAGCAGGGAAAATCCTACCAATCTTATTATTGACAATTGGATTTGGATTAATTGGATTTATTGATGATTTTAAAAAATTAGTATTAAAAAATACAGAAGGTTTAAAACCAAGTTATAAAATGTTGGGCTTACTGATTATCTCAGTAGCCTATGTAATTTATTTAGTATATGGATTACACATTGATACAGAAACCTATATACCAATTGCAAAAATATATATAGAAATGCCAGTATATATTTATATACCATTTGCAATTGTAGTTATATTAGGTGCTACAAATGCAGTAAATTTAACAGACGGAATTGATGGATTATCATCTAGTGTATGTGCAATTATTATTACTTGCTTAGCAGTTATCGGAATTAGTTTACAAATATATGAAGTATCTATATTTGCAAGTATTGTAATAGGTGCAGTTTTAGGATTTTTAATGTTTAATATTCACCCAGCTAAAGTGTTTATGGGAGACACAGGTTCTCTTATGCTAGGTGGCGTAATATCAGGATTAGCACTTTATTTAGAAATGCCACTATTGTTATTGGTCATTGCACTTGTACCAGTATTGGAAACGATTTCTGTTATGATACAAGTGGTTTATTTTAAAAAGACAGGTAAACGATTTTTCAAAATGGCACCATTACATCATCATTTTGAGTTGTCTGGCTGGAAAGAAAATAAAGTGGTGGTTGTTTTTAGTGTAGCAACATTGTTGTTGTGTGTTATTGGACTAAAGATAATCTAAGAAAGGAGAATAAAATGGCAAAAAAGAAAGGTAAGACTTTTTCAAGCTTTCTTAAAAACCCAATTGATTTTACATTATTGATAACAATTTTGTTATTGTTATCAATAGGGTTAATTATGGTACTTTCAGCAAGTTCTCCATCAGCACTTTCTGAAAGTGGAAATAGTTATTCATACTTTTTTAGGCAAGCCATTTTTGCTGTAGCTGGTCTATTTATGATGTGGGTAATCTCAAATATTGATTACCGTTTTTACCAAAAATATTATAAATTAGCTTATGTTGTAGGATTTTTGTTACTATTAGCAGTACCACTTATTGGTAGGGAAGTAAATGGTGCTAAAAGATGGATATATGTTACAGAATCTCTTTCATTTCAACCATCTGAAATTGTTAAATTATTAATGATTGTATTTTATGCAGCATTATTAGTAAAAAATAGAGATGAACTAAATAAATATGGAAAAGGATTTTTGAAGCATATTATTATTCTAGCACCAATTATTGGATTATTATTGATACAACCGCATTTTAGTGCTTCAATCGTTATTATTGGAATTGTAGCAATTATGATGATTGTTGCTGGATGTAAATTTTGGCATTTTTTAGTAACAGGTCTGGTGGTTGGGGTACCAGGAATTATTGCACTAGTTATTCTAGAACCATATAGATTACAAAGAGTTATAACCTTTTTAAATCCATGGAGCGACCCAACAGGAGATGGATGGCAGGTTATACAGAGCTTATATGCAATTGGTTCAGGTGGATTATTTGGAACAGGATTGGGAGAAAGTAGACAAAAATACTTATATATTCCAGAACCACATAATGACTTCATATTTTCTATATTAGGAGAAGAACTAGGATTTATTGGATGTGCTGTTGTAATTATTTTATTTGGAATATTTATATGGAGAGGAATTTTAATTGCCATGAGATCTCCAGATATGTTTGGAAGTTTAATGGCTATTGGAATTACAGCACAAATTGCTATACAAGTAATTATCAATATTGCAGTTGTAACTTCATCAATGCCGGCAACAGGAATGCCACTACCATTCTTTAGTTATGGTGGTACATCATTGTTTATATTATTGTGTGAGATGGGAGTACTCTTAAATATTTCAAAAGCAGGAGCGAAAAGAGAATAGGTGTGTCCAATTGGGGACGTTTCCTTTTGAGACATTTTTATGTAAAGTTCCATTCGCTAATAAAGAAAATAGAAACTTTACTTTTATATTTTATATTTTTTAATGTAGTAAACTTTACATAAAAATGTCTCAAAAGGAAACGTCCCCAATTGGACAAAAAGAGGATAATTGGACAAAGAAAGGAATGATAGCAAAGTGAAAGTAGTTATTGCAGCAGCAGGCACGGCAGGTCATATTAATCCAGGTCTAGCAATTGCCAAGAAAATACAAGAAGAGCAAAAAGATTCTAAAATCATTTTCATTGGTACTACCAGAGGGTTAGAAAATGACTTGGTTCCAAGAGCAGGCTATGAATTAAAAACAATTGATGCTTATGGTTTAAGTAAAAAGATTTCAATTGATAATATAAAAAAAATGATTAAAACATTAAAAGGCTTTGGAGAAGCTAAAAAAATATTAAAAGAAATTAATCCAGATATCGTAATAGGTACAGGGGGATATATTTGTGGAGCAACAATATCTGCAGCACATAAATTGAATATTCCAACGCTATTACATGAAAGCAATGCTTTTCCTGGAAAAGCAGTAAAAATGTTAGCCAAAAAAACAGATACGATTTTGGTTTCTTTTGAAGATGCTATTTCAAGAATAAAACATGCAAAGAAAATTGTTTATACAGGGACACCAGTAAAAACAAAAAAACAAAATTATACGGCAGAACAAAAAAAGGAAATTATACAAAAAGCAGGATTAAAAAATGATAAGCCGATTGCATTAATTTTTGGAGGAAGTCAAGGAGCAAGAAAAATTAATGAAGCTATATTGGAAATCATACATACAGGTAAAAATAAAGATTATCAAATGATTTGGGCAACAGGGCCTAAACAATATGATATTATAAAGGAAAAATTAGAAGATAATAACCAGAATATTAATTATATTCAAAATACGAAAATCTTACCTTACATATATAATATGGAAGAGATTATGAATGTTGTAGACTTAATTGTAGCGAGAAGTGGTGCTATGACGATTACAGAAATTGCAAAAGTAGGAAAACCATCTATATTAGTACCATTGCCAAATGTAAGTCATGACCATCAATTATACAATGCAAAAGTTTTGCAAAATGTTGGTGCGGCAGATATTATATTAGATAATGAATTAACTGGAGAAAAACTAAATAGCAATATAGAAAGTATAGTATTAGATAAAGAAAAGTGTAAATCTATGGGAGAAAAGGCATTAACGGTTGCAGCAGATGATGTAGAAAACAAAATTTATGCACAAATTATAGAAACGATACAGCAAAAACACAAATCTTCTTAAACTAAGCTTATTTTACAAAACATTGCAAATCACATAAGGTAAAATTAACAAGAAGGGAATCATATAAAAATGATAAAAAGTATTCAGTTTAAAATTATAGTTGTATTTTTTTTAATTGGTATTATTGTCATTACAGGATTAGGTGTGACATATATTCAATCAATTAATCATTTAGAAGCAAATCTTGCAAATAAAGAAATCGGAAATATAGAAGAACTTACTGCATATATCCAAGAAATGAGAGATACCAATATTACATCTCTTATTATTGCAGGAATATTATTTGCACTAGGAGGAATTGTTATAGCAATTGTTTTGTCTCGATTTGTTATATATCCAATTAATAAATTGATTAAAAGTGCAGAAAAAATAACAGAAGAAGATAAAAAGAAAGAAAAAGACAATACTGATAAAGAGGAATTGAAAAAAAATAAAAATAAAAAAGAAGTTACCAATATAGAAAATGTATTAGGCATGATGACAACAGAATTAAAAGAAAAGTTAAGTGAAGTTTCTACACAAAAAAATCAAATAGAAACAATTCTTTTACATATGACAGATGGTATTATTGCCTTTAATATGGAAGGAGAAATTATTTTAATTAATCCAGCAGCAAAAAAATTCCTAAGCATCCGACCAGAAGATATCACATTTGATGATATTTTTGGAAAGTTCAAATTGGGAATTAATATGGAAAAAATAATTTACCTAGAAAATTGGACATCCACAGAACAAAGAATTCAAGTAGAAGACAATTATGTAAATGTATTTTTTGCTCCATTTAAAAATGAATCAGATAGGCCAAATGGTGTAATTGCCGTTATTCAAGACATTACAGAACATGTAAGATTAGACAACATGCAAAAAGAATTTGTAGCAGATGTATCACATGAATTAAAAACGCCAATTACTTCCATTATGGGATATGCAGATACTTTGCTAGAAGGAGAATATGACAAAGAAACACAAGAAAAATTCTTAAATGTTATCGCTTCTGAAGCAAGGAGAATGGCAAGATTGGTTACAGACTTGTTAACATTATCAAGATATGATAATAATAAAAATAAAACTAAAAAAGAATCTTTTGATTTAGGAGATTTAGTAAAAAAATGTCAAGATAAATTGGCTATAGAAATTAAAAAGAAAAACCATACAGTCAATTCTTTTGTAACAGCTGATGTACCTCCTGTTTATGCGGATAAAGATGATATTGAAAGAGTCATATTAAATATTTTAACAAACAGTATAAAATATACACCAGACGGGGGAGAAATTAAAATATATGTAGGGTTTGTGTATAATGATGCCTATATCAAAGTTTTTGATAATGGTATAGGAATTCCAGAAGAAGACTTATCTAGAATATTTGAAAGATTTTATCGAGTGGACAAGGCTCGTACAAGGGAAATGGGAGGAACAGGTTTAGGTCTTTCTATTGCCAAAGAAATACTAGATAAAAATGGAGGAAGTATTGACATCAAGAGTACAGTAGGACAAGGTACAGAAGTTGTTATTAGAATTCCAACCAAAAATTAGAAAAAAATATATGTTTTGATTGAAAAAACAAAATATATAGGGTATAATATATTAGATTTTAACAATGAAGGAGAGAGAAAATTGAGTCCAAAGACAAAAGAAATACTAGAATGGGTTTATTGCATTATTATAGCAGTTGTATTAGCGTTATTATTTAGGTATTATATAGGAACACCAACAATTGTTCAACAAGTATCTATGAAACCAACATTAGAAGAAAATCAAAGATTATGGCTAAACAGATGGACAAGAACGACACATACAATGCCAGAGAGAGGACAAATTATTACATTTGAAGCACCAACCAAAAAGTCTTTTTCAAGTGCAGAAATTGATACTGTAGATCCAATAGCAGTTTATGAAAATGAACCAAGCAACATATTTGGAAAATTTGTCAAATATGTATTAGAAATTGGAAAAGATAGTTATATAAAAAGGGTTATAGCTCTTCCAGGAGAACATGTGGAAATTAAAGAAGGAAAAGTATTTATAAATGGAGAAGAATTGGATGAACCATATTTGCAAAGTGGTGTAGTAACAGATGTAGGAGAAGTTGGTTTTTCAGATTTTGTAGTACCTGAAAATACAGTGTTTGCTATGGGAGATAACCGAACACATAGTACGGATTGTAGAGAGTTTGGTTGTATTCCTTTAGAAAAGATTGAAAGTACGGTTGCCATTAGAATTTGGCCATTAAATTTATGGGGAAAAGTGGATTAAAATAGAGATGTAAGGTCTCTATTTTTGTTTTTATCCTCTTTTTAAATTACGTTACAATTTACAGTCAATTTCTAAAACGACCTAGAACCAGTAATATATAAATATTTTATTCATTAAATGGCTAACATTACAGAATAAACAAATTCTAACATTATCAAGTGTAAAATCGCTGGCGCACCGCGACTTTTCCACTTGATAATATAAGAATTTATAATATTCTTTCATTGGCACATTTAATTTTACAAAATATTTATATATTACTGGTTCTAGATTTGAGTAAGCCAATTTGAGCTGTGAATTGTAACTAACTATGAAAAAGACTGTATGTTAGTTCTTGAAAAATCAATTGTTTTAGTATATAATAATAGCAGTTCGGAAAAAAGGAGCGAAAACATTGATGTTTGACGAAATTATTGGAAATGAAAAAATAAAAGAGGAATTAAAAAGAAGTCTTGAAGAAGATAAAATTTCTCATAGTTACATGTTTGTAGGAATAGAGGGAATTGGAAAACAATTAATAGCCAAAGCATTTGCACAAATGATATTGTGTACAAATGAAACAGAAAAAGGTTGTAACAAATGTAAATCTTGCATAGAATTTCAATCTCAAAATCATCCAGATTTTTTATATATTGAACCAGATGGCAATAGTATCAAAATTGAACAGATACGATATTTACAAAGAAAAATACAAGAAAAACCAATCATTTCTAATAAAAAAGTATACATCATCAACGATGCAGATAAGATGACCCAAGAAGCACAAAACTGTCTATTGAAAACATTAGAAGAACCACCAGAATATAGTACAATTATATTAATTGGCAGTAATGAAAATGCATTTTTAAACACAATAAAATCAAGATGTATGAAATTAACATTCCAACCGATTGCGTCAGAAGAAATCAAACAATATATGAAAAAAACATATGGAATGAACAATATAAATGAAAATATGTTAGAGGCTTTTCAAGGAAGTATTGGAAAAGCAATCGCACTAAAAGATAAAAAGGAAGAATATGAAAATATAGAAAAAATGATAGAAAAATTGGACAAAACAGATATGACAGAATTAATGGGGCTAGGTTCAGCACTATATCAATCAAAAGAGGAAATCAATGATATATTAGAATATATGAATATTATTTTATTGAAAATGGCAAAAGAAAACGTGAAATATGCAAATTGCATTGACATTGTAGAAAATACAAAAAAAAGATTGCATCAAAACGCAAATTATGATATGTGTATAGATAACATGATATTTAATATGTGGGAGGAAGTAAATTGAAAGATATTGTAGGTGTCAGATTTAAAAAACTAGGCAAAATCTACTTTTTTAATCCAAAGAGATGGAGATTAAAAAAAGGTGATAAAGTTATTGTAGAAACAGCTCAGGGAGAAGAATTTGGAGAAGTTATGATTCCGAATAGAGCTGTGCCTGAGGATAAAATTGTAGAACCATTAAAATTGGTTATCAGAATAGCAAATGGAAAAGATTATAAACGATTTGAAGAGTGTAGAGCACTTGAAAAAAAAGCATTTGAAGTGTGCAAAAAGAAAATCAAAGAGCATAAATTAAATATGACTCTAACAGATGTAGAAGTAAAATTTGATAATAGTAAAATCTTATTCTATTTCACAGCAGATGGAAGAATTGATTTTAGAGAATTGGTAAAAGATTTAGCAGCCGTTTACAAAACAAGAATAGAATTAAGACAAATTGGTGTAAGAGATGAAGTAAGAAAAATTGGTGGAAATGGTGTTTGCGGAAGAGAGTTATGTTGTTGTACATTTCTAAACGATTTTGAAGCTGTATCTATAAAAATGGCAAAAGAACAAAATATGTCATTAAATCCATCAAAAATATCTGGAAATTGTGGAAGATTAATGTGTTGCTTAAAATTTGAAAATGATGTATATGAAGAAAAATTGAAAAAATTGCCACATATAGGAGCAATCGTGAAGACAGAAGAGGGAGAGGGCGAAGTAGATTCTATTGAAACCCTAAAAGAAAGAGTAAGGGTTAAAATTAAAGATGGAGATACATATATTTATAGAAGATATGATGTAAAAGATATTCAAGTGATAAAAGATGAAGAAAAAGAAAGACTAGACGAGGAAGAAATTGAACATCAAAAAGAATTAGAGGAACTTGAAAATTTAGAAAAAGAAGAAGAAGGAATGAGAGAAGAATAATATCTAATAAACAGTCGAAGTATTGAAGGAGGTGAAAAAGATGGCATATAAAATTACTGATAAATGTATATCATGTGGCGCTTGTGCTGCTGAATGTCCAGTAGGATGTATATCACAAGGAGAAGATAGATTTGTTATCGACCAATCTGCTTGTATAAGCTGTGGTACATGTGCAGGTGTTTGCCCAGTAGAAGCACCAGAGGAAGAATAAAATCAAATATATAATAGAAAAAGTCATATCTTAGAAATAAAAAATAGGTTATGACTTTTTTTACGTTATAGGAGATTGCGTTTTCTATAATGTAAAAAATAAAAATTAATTACACAGAAAAATTAAGGAGAAAATTTGGAAAATGGAAACATTAATTATTGCAGGTGGAGAAATCCAAATAGACATTCTGGAAAAATATTATAAAAATCATATACGGAGAGAATATCATTGCTGTAGATAAAGGATTAGAGGCTTTATATCAATTACATATTATACCAAATCATGTAGTTGGAGATTTTGATTCAGTTTCTCCTGAATTTCTAGAATTTTATAAAAATCAGTCACAAATAATTTTTCATAAGTTTAATGCTGAAAAAGATAACACAGATACAGATATTGCTGTAAAGTTGGCAATGGAATTGAAAAGTTCTAAAATCACAATTCTAGGAGCATTAGGAAAGAGAATGGATCATGCTATTGCTAATATTCATATATTAAAAGATGCTTTAGAAGCAAATATTCCTTGTCAAATTTTAGATAGATATAATCGAATTTATTTAATAAATAAATCAATTCAATTAGAAAAAAATAATGCGTATGGAAAATATGTATCGTTAATTCCTTTGACTAGCACAGTAGAAGGTTTGACTTTAACTGGTTTTAAATATCTTTTAAATGATTATACTTTAACGATAGGAACCAGTTTAGGTATTAGTAATGAAATCGTAACAGATACAGCATATATTGAGATGAAAAATGGAATTTTAATTGTGATAGAAAGTAGGGATTGACAAAAGCTGATTAAGCTATGTGCCTAAGGAGATAAACGAGTTGACTGATGATATAAAAAATGATAAAATTTATGTAACTTTTAAAAGCAGAATATAGGAGGAATTACAGTATGGGAATATTTAGCAAATTTTTTAAAAAAAGTCAGAAATCTGAGCCTTCTGATGAAACTACTAATCGGATTGGGTATCGAAAGATGATTGGTCGGAAACCAGGCTACTTTAGAGAAGATGGGGTATGGCAAATAGAAAGGCAGTGTACTCCAGAATACGACATGGGAACAGACTCCATAATAGGAGGATGTGGAAAAATGGCATTGGTATCAGAATATGATCTTGATGTGAATTGCGAAATTTACACATGGCAATGTAAAAGATGTGGAGATTGGCATGTCATAGCAGATTTTGAAATTCCAGAAGAAGTTAAAGGACGAATAAAGTACCGAAGCGGACTAAAAAGAGGAGATAATCCGGTGATTATTGATTTCATAGAGTTTAAACAGAAGAGAAGTAAAAGGGGGAATACAAAAAAATCCAACGATTGGGAGAAGTTTAATAAGGACAAAATTTTTCTTATAGACTTCTTCCTTAATTTTATTATGTTAGATTGTCGAATGAAGATATAAATTATTTAGTCAAATTTGTAGCTAAAATTAATTTATGGGGGTTTTTAGAAATGAATAATAAAATTACATATCACAAAGTTGGAGATTATTATTTGCCTAATCTATATTTAGAAAAAGATGAATACGAAAAAGATTACCAAATTGGAAAGTATGGTCATTTAAGACTAGAATATTTAAAAACACATAAAAAAGTTGAATATACTATAATGTTTATGGATAAGACTTTAAGAAAACATATTGTAGATACTGATAAACAAGCTAAAGAAAGATTTGAAACACTTATGGCACAAATGCTAGAAAAAAATCCTATTGATGAAACCTTGAAAAATACTGACACTCTGAAATGGGTTGGGCTTATGAATAATTATAAGCATACGGTAGAGGAAATAATTTTTAAAGAACTAATTTACATATAAAATTTGAAAATTTTCAAAAAAAGTCTATACTTTTTCAAAAATTTAGTGTATAATTAAAGAAATTAAGGAATACTATGTATTGTAGATAGATATTCTACTAGGTCTGAAATAGTTTACTAGATTAGGACCTGACCCGAGCTGATGCTAAGCGTCAGCAAAAGCCATTCAAACGAATGGCTTTTATTGTGCTTCTAAAACCCCAAGATTGTCTTGGGGTTCGGTAAAGCTTTTAGCGTTGAGTAGACAAAAAGAATCCCTTCATATATAATTTGATTGCGACTGACAGGAAGCAATCAAATATTTATGAAGGGAGAGGTTTAATTTGAAAGATATCAAAGTAAACGACATACAAAGTTTATCACATACAACATGGAATTGCAAATACCATATAGTATTTGCACCAAAATATAGAAGAAAAGTATTTTATGAAGAGAAAAGATTAGAAATAGGACAAATATTAAGACCATTATGTGAGTGGAAGGGAATAGGAATAATAGAAGCGGAAGTATGCCCAGACCATATTCATATGTTGATAACCATACCACCAAAGTACAGTGTATCAAGTGTAATGGGATTTTTAAAAGGAAAGAGTAGCATAATGATATATAGTCGATGGGGGAACATGAGATATAAATATAGAAACAGAGAATTTTGGTGTCGCGGATATTATGTAGATACAGTAGGAAAGAACACAAAGAAAATAAAAGAATATATAGAAAATCAACTGAAAGAAGATAAATTGAGCGACCAAATGACAATAGAAGAAATAGACCCCTTTAAGGGGTAGCGACTGACGATTGCAAGAGTCAGTCGCAAAGGCCACTTCAGTGGAAGCCAGTAGAGAAGCCTTTTAGGCGGAAAGGAAAAACCACCAATGCTGGTGGAAATTTATTATATCTCATTTCACTAATCAATGCTTTGTTGAGAATCTTGTTCTTTTGGTAATAGTTGTTCATCTCTTTGTACTTGAATTTGTGCTTTATCCTTATTTTCAGTTGCTACATTAATAGTAGCTTTTCCAATTTCTTGTTCACTAAATTGAGATTTTATTGCTTGAACTTGTGCTCTCAATTCTTCTAACTTTTCCTGTCCACCATATTGAACAATCATATCTCTCATTTCTTCCAATCTTTTTTCCATTATTTCGATTGAATTTTTTTGTCTTACTATTGTTGCATTAGCCATTGTTTTTCCATTTGGAGCTTGATAATGATTATTTACTTCTATATCACACATTGACATTAACATTTCTGATTCTTCGTATCCTATATCTCCACCACCAAATACATTAATACTATCCTCTGATATCATTTGTTTTTCAGTTACTATATCCATTGGAATTACAGGAGTTCCTTTAGGTACTTTTATAAACAAAAATCCTCCTCCTTTTATTCCATCTAGTGCATAAGTAAATAATCTAGGATTAGCAGATGTTGAAACAAAATTGTCATATTCTAATTGCTCTCCTATGTTTTCATTAATTCTTGCATCTCTCCTTATCAAAGTCATATCTTTAGTTGAAATAAATTTTTTTTGTATTTCACTTATTCTCCCAATACACTCTATAATCTGTGGCATATAATCTTTTATAAATGTTTCTTCACTTAATTTTCTTTCGTTAATACAACTTAAATCACCTCTTAAAAATCCATTAATATAATCAAACAATCCATGTTTATATAATGATAGTGCTTTAATATCTTCTTGTGATAAAGTTATATCTTGATACTGCATACCAATTATTTTTCTATATTCATATTGAGATATTTGCGAATTAGCAATATCATCTGCATCCATTGTAGAAAACTTTTCTAAAATTGCATTTCTTAATTCTGATAGTGATAGTGGTGGGATTTCTTCTTCTCCGTCTGACAAAGAAAATTCATTATCGTCAAATAGTGTCATTTGAGCTTTTTTCATTCTTTCCGCATTTTGCATCATAAAATTTTCAAAATTGTTACCTTGTTTTCTAAATTCGGCATAGTTATTAGTAGCAATAAATATCTCACTGCTTTTACCTTTTTCATCATTCCTCAATAATGAAAATTGTTTATTATATAGCTTGCAATATATTCCTAACTTTGTAATATAATCAATATATTCTCCGAACACAATCCATATTTGAAAATTCTATCAAATTGTTTTTACCCTGATTATTTTCCTGTATGTATATTCTTCCGTTCTCATCTAAAAAAAAGTCTATTCTTGAAATTCCAATCTTATCTTTTATTGAATCACATATTCCTATTGGGACTGTTCTATCGCTCTTTTTTTCAGGGTCTCCATTCATACTTTCCATATAATTTTGAATTGATAAAATATTTTCAGGTTTAGCTGATATATTCTTCCAATCTAATTCCTTAAATTGCTTACGAATAGGTACTAGGATCATTATTTTTCCTCCTTAACTTATATGAAAAAACTTTTTGAAGAATTTTAGAATTTTTTGATAAAAATTTTCTTTCTTTACTTCAATAGGCAATTTTTCACTATAATTTTCAATATTACTATTTTCTTTTATTGTTTGTTTTTTCTTAAATATATTATCTGAGTTATATTGTTCTCTTTTTTCATCTTCAATTTTTTGTCTATCATATTTTTCTTTTGCTTCTATTCTTTCTTTTTGATATGCTGTAGCCCAATAATCCCTGAAGATATTGGCAAAAATAGCTTTAGTTTCTTCTAATAAATTTTGTTCTTCGAAACTTTTATTTATATCTATTTTAAAATCGTAATCATTGTCCATTTTTGCTTTAAATGTATCAATCATTGTTTGTGGTAATTTATCTATACTTTCCTTCGGTACATAATTTAATACTTCTATAACTTCCTTATATGCTTTGGGATAGTTATCTTCCATCTTTAGTTCCTCCTTATTTATCAAATTCTCTTTTTCTTTAACAAATTTATAATATGTCTAAAGTCTTTACCATTAAAGAAATACTTTTCACTTTTCGTAAATGGTATATTATTTTTTCTTTTGTAATCTAATTTATCAATTACAGTAAGCATATCTGAAACTTGAAAGAGTCTTTTTTTCTTGTGGTCAAACTCTATTCTTCTTTCTACATTCGGATAACTTGCAAAAAGAGTATCTAGTATTGTTGCTAGTGTTTCTTGACCATTGTCATAATAAATAACAACCTTATCAAAAGAATTTATATATTCTTTATTTTCATTTATAAAATTACTAATTTCTCTTGCTAATGCAACATTTAATTGCATTTTTTTATTTATATATTTTTTATCTATTACAACTGTTCTTATTTTAACTTTTACTTTGCTTGAAAAATAGAATATTGCCCAAAATATACTTTTTCTTCTCTCAAAATCCAAATGTGAATAATCTCCTCTTTTGGCTACTAAATATGCTAAATGTATCATTCCGTCATAATCAAGTCCGAGAAAGTTTTTCATTTAAATACTCTAATTCGCTTTTTATTGAATCCGAACTTTCATGCAATGTAAATGAAACAGCATATAAATCTGAACTTCCATCTACAAAACCAAAGTCACCACTTTCATCTATGAATATATTTAATCTCTTTATTGTTATCACCTTTCATTCTTTAATCTAATATTGCTATTTACATTTATACCATAAAAAAACATTTTTCTCAATAGAACTCTTAGAATTTTTGACTTTTTCATTGACATTTACATAAAAAGATGATATATAATATTTGTATTTTATAGTACACTGAAAAATTAATAGACACGAAACACTGGTTAGTAAGGAATACAATAAACTATTTTCTATCTTTCTCCAAAATTGAAAATTAAGATTTGTAGGAAACTTATTAACCCAATGCGGTGAAAAATATTTTGGCTGGTTTAGAAGAATAGTTTGTAAAATGTCCAGCAGTGGTTAAGACCGATTAGCATGTTTCAAGTAAAACTCACTACTTTGCAAAAAAATGCAATATAGGTAGTTTTATTTGTTGTGCCTAATGGGTCTTTTTGTTATGCTAAAAAAGACTATATAGGTATTGCCCTATTTTCTTCCAAAGCATAGCAATAAGATACTGAAAAAATTTTATGCAGGTATGCAAAAAATTTTTCAGTAGTCAAAATAATATTTGAATGGAGATGAAAAATATCATTTTGATTTGGCGAAGCCAAACCTAAATTATCGAGTGAAAATGAGATAATTTAGGAGCACTCCGCTAGGAGCCCACGACATCTTTGCAAAACGAAGTTTTGAAAGTGTCATAGTGGGTTACATACTTTCGTTAGAAAGTTATGTAACAGCTCCCTTTGGTCGCTTCTTGCTACCTGCAAGAAAGGATATTTAAATGGACAAAACAAACTATTCGGTAGCTAGAGTAGAAACTTATACTAGAGCAAGTATTGTAAAGGCAGAGAGACATAATGAACGAAAAAACAAATCTTACTCTAATATGAATGTTGACTTAACTCAAACACCAAACAATGTGCATTACAAAAAATGCGAAAGCACTTATAACGAAAGATTAAAAGAAATGATTGATGATGGAGAAATATCACTTCGAGGACTAAAAGATAATGCAAAAGTATTTGATGAAATTATATTTGATATTAACTCCGACTATTTTGAAAAAAATGGTGGTTATGAATTTGCAAAAGGATTTTATGAAAAGGCATTTCACTTTGCTGAAAAAGAAATGGGCAATGATAATATAATATCAGCTGTTATGCACGCTGATGAACTAAATACGGCTCTATCAGAAGAATATGGAAAGCCTATATATCATTATCATTTACATGTTGTAGCAATACCTGTTGTTAAGAAAGAAATAAAATGGTCTAAAAGATGTAAAGACAAATCTCTTATAGGAACTACAAAAGAAATAATCAATCAAGTAAGCCATAGTAAGAAATGGAAATCAGAACAATTAACTGATAACTTTGGTAATCTTGTATATGATGAAAATGGAAAAGCTAAACTAATAAAATCATATAGCTTATTACAAGACAGATTTTTTCAATATATGTCTGATAGCGGTTATAGAGGATTTATTCGTGGTATTAAAGGTAGTACAAAAGAACACTTATCTGATTTAGAATTTAAAATTAAGAAAGAAACTGAAAAACTTGAAAAAATAGCAAATAGTGTTGATGAAAAACAATCTAATTTTGATAACTATATGCAATACGATAAAAAGGTTGAAGATATTTCAAACCTAGGTAAACAAAAGAAGTTCTCAAAGAAAATTGAATTAGAACCAAAAGATTATGAAACATTGACCCAATATGCAAAAAAAGGAATTGTAGCAGATAAAGAAATTTATGAACGAGATACTAGAATTGAAAATTTAAGGAACACCGTAAATAGATGGATAGAAAAATATGATGGTTTAGTAGAAAAAACAAAAGATTACTTCCATGCTATAAAACTTGCACCACAAAAAGTTGCAGATTTCTTTAAAAGTTTATTTGATAAAGAAAAACAAGATGAATTAGAAAGACAAAGAATTGAACAAGAAAAAATACAAGCGGAAAGAAAAGCTCGTGAAGAAGCAAAAGAAAAAGCTAGATTAGAAAAGCAAAAACTAAAGAACTCTCCTGAATCCAAGAAAAGGAGGGCTGATAGAGATGCAAGATAATGAAAAAATATATAGAATTGAACTCTCTAATGAAGAATATGCATATGTTGAAAACCTGAAACAAGAATATTATAAAAAATTAGAAAATATGACTAAAGATGAAAGATTACAATATTTTAGAGATAATATTGCAATAGAAAATAAATTGAACTTTGAAAAAGAAATAAACGGCACAGTATACAAAGTAAATACTTACTTTGATGAAAATGCTGAAGAAAGCATATTAGCAAAAATTTTTAGACTAACAAAAAAATCTTAAATATACTTGCACTGCCAATCCGAATATGGTATTATGTGAACACTACAAATTAAAATTGTAACAATTTATATCATATTCGGCTGTCTAAAAGAAAGGAGTTTTTATGGGACAGTCAAATAACGAAAAAATAACTGCTTTATATTGCCGTTTATCAAGAGATGATGAACAGCTAGGAGAAAGCAATAGTATTAAAAATCAAAAATCAATTTTAAGTAAATATGCTAAAGATAATCATTTTATAAATACTCAATTCTTTGTAGATGATGGTTATTCTGGAACGAGTTTTACAAGACCTGCTTTTATGGAATTAATGGAACTTGCAGAACAAGGTAAAATTGGAACAATTATAGTAAAAGACCATTCAAGACTTGGTAGAAATAGGCTTATAGTTGGTCAATTATTAGAAGAAGATTTTGTAAGACTTAATGTTAGGTATATTGCAATAATGGACAATATTGATACTGACAAAGGACTTAATGACTTCTTGCCTATTCAAGATTGGTTTAATGAAATGCATGCAAAAAATACAAGTCAAAAAGTTAGAGCTGTAATGAAAAATAAAGGTAATTCTGGTATACCTTTAACAACAAACCCACCTTTTGGATATAAAAAAGATGAGAACGATAAAAGTAAATGGATCATTGATGAACCTGCAGCAAAAATTATAAAAAGAATATTTACTTTATTTATACAAGGCTCTACTCCTTCTCAGATAGCAAAAAAATTTACAGAAGAAGGAATAATGAATCCGACAGAATATCATCAAAGTTTAGGTATGAAAACACAAAATCCACTCTCAGAAGTAAAACATTATTGGTATCCAATAACAGTAACCAAAATATTAGATAGGCAGGAATATATAGGAGATACAATAAATTTTAGATATACCACTCGTTCTTTTAAAGATAAAACTAAAATAAAACTTCCAAAGGAGCAATGGAAAATATTTAAAAATACCCACGAGGCTATTATTGATGAAGAAACTTGGAATACAGCACAAAGACTTAGAGAGAATAAACAAAGACTTACTAGAACAGGTAAAATTAGTATATTCTCTGGTCATCTATTTTGTAGGGATTGTGGATCTAAACTTTATTATTGTACTGCTAATAATTTTACACCAGACAAAGATTTTTATAGATGTTCAAACTATAAAAACAATTCTACAAAATCTTGTACTAGCCATAATATAAAGGATATTGTATTAAGAGAATTAGTATTAGATAATATCAAACAAGTAATATCTTATATTTCATCTTATGAAAATTTATTTATAGAAGAAAAACTAGCAACTTCATTAGAAGAACAAAGAAAAGAAGATATTACTAATAAGAAACTATTATCACAATATGAAAAACGAGTAAAAGATATTGATAATTTAATACAGCGTATTTATGAAGATAACGTTTCTGGTAAAATTACTGATGAAAGATTTGCAACTTTATCACTAAATTATGAAAGAGAACAAAAAGACTTAAAAGAAAGAATTAATGAATTATCTACTACTATTGATAAAACTAAACAACAAGAACTTGATTTAACAAATTTTATTGATAAAGTAAAAAAATATACTGAAATCAAAGAATTAACACCAGAAATTGTAAATGAGCTAATTGATAAAATATATGTATATCAACAAACTAAGTTGAATGGTAAGAAGTATCAACAAATAGATATTTACTATGCAGGAGTTGGAATAATAGGTATTCCACTAACTGAGTATGAATTAGAAAATGCCTTTCAGCAAAATATTAAAAATGCAAAAACAGCATAGTATTCAAACTATACTGTAAAACCAAAGGAGTACTTTTCAATAAATGTCCTTATTGAAAGTACTCCTTAGGTTGGATTTTTTTGTATAGGAAATTTTGAGTTCATCTCAAAAATCTCTTTTTGTTATTTGCTTTTATTTGTGATTTCTTCTAAATCTAATAATTCTTGCCATCTTTCATCAACAATTCTTTGGAAATCTTCAATCATCCACTCATTACCAGGTTTAAACATATGTCTAAATCTTTTTTGTGGTTTCAAGAATTCTTCAATTGGTAATTTTTTAGCAGGTTTATATGAAATATGATATACACCATCAACAACTTCATATAAAGGCCAATAGCAAGTTTCAACAGCAAGTTTATTAATTTGCATTAAATCTTCTGTTGGATATCCCCATCCTCTAGGACAAGGAGACATTACATTTAAAAATGCAGGACCTTCTGTGTAGATAGCTTTTTCAGCTTTCTCATATAAATCTTTAAAATTCATATAAGCACATGTTTGACCAACATAAGGAATATGATGTCCAACCATAATTTTACTTAAATCTTTTCTACATTGTGTTTTTCCAGGAATAACCGTTCCTGCAGGAGATGTAGTTGTATCTGCATATTTTGGTGTTGCAGAAGAACGTTGAATACCTGTATTCATGTATGCACCATTATCATAACATACATAAACCAAGTCATGTCCTCTTTCCATAGCTCCTGATAAAGATTGTAAACCAATATCATATGTTCCACCATCTCCACCAAAAGCGATGAATTTTGTGTCTCCATCAGCTGGTAATTTTCCTTGTTTTTTCATAGAAACATAAGCAGCTTCTGCTCCTGCAAGTGTAGCACCAGCACATTCAAAAGCTGTGTGAATAAATGAATCTGTCCAAGCAGTATATGGATATATAAAAGTAGAAACTTCCATACAACCAGTAGCATTGGCAACAACTGCATGGTCTTCTGGTTTCAAAGCTCTCATGATATGTCTTGCAACTGGAGGAGCTCCACAACCAGCACACATTCTATGTCCAGAAGTAAATCTTGAAGGTTTATTTGCAACGATTTCTTTTACATTATAAGGCATTATTTGTCACCTTCCTTTCTTAATCCTAAATAACGATAAGGATTATCT
>CALXAE010000022.1 GCA_944386205.1 uncultured Clostridia bacterium | reverse complement strand
AGCTCCAGATAGTGTAACAATAAAGAGCAAAAAAGATTTAAAAGAAAAACTACAAAAAGGTTTAGATGATATAAAAGCAAATAAAGTAATTTCTTTAGATGAAGCATTTGCTAAAATTGATAATATATAAAAGAATGGAGCCATGCCATGAAAAAATATATAGTTGAGATTTCAGAAACTGCTGAACAAGATTTAGAAAGTATTATTTCATACCTACGATTTAGTTTAGCAGGAGATATTATAGCAGACAAATACAAGATTTTATTCAAACAGGAATTGAAAAATTTGGAGAATATTGCAGGGAGTATGCCTATTTTAAGTGAGGATTTAACAGGACATAAAAATATCAGAAAGATAAATGTAAGAAATTATATAGTGTTTTATATAGTGGATGACGAAAATTCTAAAGCATTAGTGGTGAGAATAGGTCATGCTTTTATGGACTGGGAAAAATATTTAAAAGATGAATAGTTAGATACTAGAAATAGCAAAAATTGTAAAATATCGTTAAAAAGATGTTGACAAAAGAAGAGAAAGTAATATAAAATAATTAGTATAAGATAAATAAACAAAAGAGGAGGAAGGAACAAATGAAAGAAAAACTAAGACAACAGAAAGGAATCACATTAATAGCATTAGTAATAACAATTATTGTGTTGCTAATCTTAGCAGGAGTAACAATTGCAACATTGACAGGAGAAAATGGAATATTAACAAGAGCAGCAGATGCAGCGGAAAGAACAGAAAAAGCAAATGTAATAGAGCAAGTGCAAACAGATATTTTAGCAAAGCAAGCAGAAAATCAAAGTGGTGATATTACAAAAACAGAATTTAGAGAAATATTAGAAAAGTATTTTAACAATGTGCCAGAAGAAATACCAGATGACTTAACAGGATTAGAATTAACAGCAAAAGAAGAATATGGAGGACAAACAATAGAAATAGCAGAAATATGGGGTGGAGAATTTGCAGAAGAAAAAGAGTATATAGAAACAGCAACATCCCACGTAGGATATTATGCAGATATAGATGGAAATGGAAGTGTGGATGGAATTATATATGCAGACTTAGCAATAGGTGGAAGTGGTGCATGGAATGACGACAGCTGGAGTGGATATGAATATAGCGCAGTAACAAGTGGACTAAAAAACTATTATGTAAGTCAAACAGGATATGAAGGAATATTTGGAACAAAGGATGTATTAGCGCCAGAAGGAAGTGGGACAGATAGATTTTATGTAATGGCACTAGAAGATATTACTCCAGGAACACGTTATTGTTGGTATGATGCAGCATATGGACAACTAGATAATACAATAGGAACATCAGAAAATGATTTTGGACAAGGAAAAGCTAATACAGCAGATGTATTGGCTAAATGGAAAGCAGAAGAATGGGGAGTTCAAAATGATAATGGAACATACCAAGACATGTGGGGAGAAATAGAAGATGAAATAAATGCAGGATGGTTTGTACCATCAAAATCAGAATGGTCAGCATTTGGAGATTTAACAAGTGATTTAGGAATAACAACAAGTAATTATGGAACTTATGGGTTAAGTGACTGGTACTGGTCGTCTTCGCAGGACCTTACGGACAGCGCGTATGGCGCGAGCTTTCGCTACGGCTATATGGGCGACCACGATGTGAATTACGACGGCTCTGTGCGCTTGAGTGCGACTTTCTAATTTTGTAAAAAATTAGAAAATAAAATAAGCGTTATGTTAATAACGCTTAAGACTCAAACCGAGAAAAACTTCGTGAGAAGTTCTCGGTTTGAAGAGAATATATTATGTTGTGAAAGAAAAAGAATATGGAAGATAAAAATATTCATAAAAAAAATTTTAGTATGAATAACAGGAACAAAAACCAAGTGTAAATGAGGTGTGTTTTCATCATTATGTACTTTTGCAGATAGTATGTATTTTTCTCCTAAATTCTTATAACTTGCAACAAAGTCATAAGCAGTTTGAAAATATCTTTTTGTTTCTTCTTTGCCTATTCGTTCAAAGAATTCCTTGTCAGACGTAATAATAAATTCACATACGACATTAGTTGTCTTTATAATTGTAATAGGAGCATCATTGATATTTTTAACACCAATATATTTTGTATTAATGGCATATTTGTTTCTTCCAACAATTTATAGTATAGCAATGCTAGGTTCAACTTTCTTTTTAACTGGATTTAGCATTTACATAGTATACAAATATTTACTAACAATTATTGCTTTATTTCAAGAAAAGAAAAAATTAAAACCAATTATTATGATTGCATTTATACTTTTTGTTGCTATAATAGCAACTGTAATTAGATTAGAAGCAAATACATTTCTTGCAACTGTATTGATACCATTTCTTTATATTGTAGGAATTATTGCAATTCCAATAATCATGCTAGGTATCATTTTATTAGTAAAAAGTGAAAATAGAAAAAGAAAAATTATCTCAGCAATTATATTGATAGTCATAACTCTTGGTATATATGGCATACATTATCCTTACCTAACAACTGCAACAAGAGAGGTAATGAACAATATACAAGATTTTTTTGTAAGCAAAGGAGAAACAGTCAATTCGGAAGAATATAATTTGATATATTTAGAAAATTATAAACAAAAAATGGAAAGTGAAGGATATTTAGATAAATATGATGTAGAAACAATTTTAAAAATTGTAGATAGCCGAACTGATAATATAATTGTACACTATAATGATGGAAAAGAAGAATTCGAGTATAATAATGTGGACAACCAATTGATAGAAGAATTAGGTTCAAAACTAGAAGGAGATTTTTATAAATTCCAGTATACACATAAAAATGAGCAAACAGATATCTATATTGAAAAATATTGAGATTATTTTTTAAAAAAATGTGTCGAATTTTAAATAATACTTGGAAAAAATGAAGAAAGATGATATACTATTAGGGTAAAATAAATAAAAGGAGAAGAAGGTTGAAAAATAATTATAATTTTTCTAACCAGATTAGAGCCTTGAGAAAGGAATGATATTTAAGATGGAAAACATCAAAATCTTTGCCTGTAGAAGTGCAGAAAAATTCACAAAAGAGATATGTGATTATCTAAATTTACCAGTGGGACAAATGGACATATTAAAGTTCAAAAATGACAATACATTTGTACAAATTAAGGAAACAGTGAGAGACCAAGATATATATATTGTACAAACAACTACACCACCAGTTAATGAGAGAGTAATGGAATTATTAATTGCGATTGATGCATTTAAAAGAGCATCAGCAAAAAATATCAATGTTGTTTTACCATACTATATCTATTCAAGATCTGACAAAAAAGATCAACCAAGAATACCAGTAACTGCAAAATTAATGCAACAACTATTAGAAGCAGCAGGAGCAACAAGAGTAATTACTTGTGACTTACATAACCCAGCAATCCAAGCATATTTTAATATCAATTGTGACAGATTATCAGCACAAAATATTTTACAAAAATATTTTAAAGAAAAGAATTTGAAAAATATGGTAATTGTTGCAACAGATGCAGGAAGTTCAAAAAAAGCATATAAATATTCAGAATATTTTGGATGTCCAATTGCATTAATTGATAAAAGAAGAGCAGGTAATGATGATAGAGCAATTGCAACAACTGTTATAGGAGATGTAGAAAACAAAGAAGCTATCATCTTTGATGATGAAGTAGATACAGCAGGTTCATTAATTGAAACAGCAAAAATTTTAGAGAAATTTAAAGCAAAAGAAATATATGCAGGATGTACACATGGTGTATTATCAGCAGATGCTGTAAAAAGAATTGAAGAATCTCCAATAAAAGAATTAGTTGTTACAAATACTATTCCTTTACCAGAAGAAAAACATAGTGAAAAAGTAAAAGTGTTAACAATTGCACCATTATTTGCAGAAGCTATAAAAAGAATTAATGAGTCAAGACCATTAGGAGAATTATTTGTATTAGAATAATGTCCAATTGGGGACGTTTCTTTTTGAGACATTTTGATGCAAAGAGATATGAATGAATTTTGTTTAAAAGTTCAACAATGTCATGGATAAATTTATATAAAAAGTTAAGATTAAAAAAGAGAAATTTCAAAAATGCGTGAGATTTCTCTTTTTTCTATGTCTCAAAAAGAAACGTCCCCCAATTGGACATAAATAAAAGAAATTCTTGAAATATATGGAAATATTTAAAAAAATATGATAAAATAGATAATGTCGAAATAGAAGAGTACATAAAACTCGAAGATAAATTTTCTAACCAGATTTATGCGATTTAGAAAGGAATGAAATTAACTATGGGATTTTTTGATAAATTAAAAAATGGATTAAATAAAACAAAAAAATCATTTGATGAAAAAATAAATAATGTATTTAGTAGTTTTAGAAAAGTAGATGAAGACTTTTTAGAAGAACTAGAAGAAATCTTGATTATGTCAGATATTGGAATGGATACATCTGTAAAAATTATCAATAATTTGAGAGATAGAATTAAAAAAGAAAAAATAGAAGATGAAGAAGATGTAAAAAATGCATTACGAGAAGAAATGCAAAAAATATTAGAAGTAACAGATATCAGCTTACACTTAAATACAAAACCATCTGTAATTTTAGTTGTTGGCGTAAATGGTGTGGGAAAAACCACTTCAATAGGAAAAATAGCCAATCGTTTAGCAAAAGATGGAAAGAAAGTAGTTGTGGCAGCGGCAGATACTTTCAGAGCAGCTGCTGTGGAGCAATTAGAAGTTTGGGCTAAAAGGTCAGGAGCAGATATTGTAAAAAGAGAAGAAGGTGTAGACCCTGCATCTGTTGTATATGATGCTATAAAAATAACAAGAGAAAAAAATGCAGATGTATTAATTGTTGACACTGCCGGAAGACTTCACAACAAAAAATATTTAATGGATGAATTAAATAAAATTCAAAAAGTTATTAACAAAGAAATGGCAGAAGCAGATAAAGAAGTCTTATTGGTTATTGATGGTACTACTGGACAAAATGCGATTTCACAGGTAAAAGCTTTTAAAGAAGAGGCAGATATAACTGGATTGGTATTAACTAAATTAGATGGTACTGCTAAAGGTGGCGTTGTTATCGGAATTGTAGAAGAAAATAAAATTCCTGTAAAATTTATCGGCGTAGGAGAACAAATTGATGATATGGAGATTTTTAATGCCGAAGATTTTGTAAAAGCCATTATATAAGGAGGAGAGGTTTTGGAAGAAGAAAGAAAAGAAACGATAGTAGAAAATCAAGGGGATAATACAACAAAGCAAACAGAACAAACAAAGAAAAAAAGCAAGATTAGAATGATTTTAGTTATTGTATTTATAGCTATATTTGCAATTGTATCATATATCCAAGTAAGGGGAAGCTATTTAGAATACTTAGAACTAGGAGAAAACTATGTTCAAGTATTTTGGACAAACTTAATATATGGATATGCGATTATGGCAATTAATTTTGTGGTTTTATTTGTTATGATTTATATGACTAATAGAGGCATAAAAAAAGGATTAAAACCATTTTTTGAAAAAGAAAATAAGGAAATGCCAAAATTATTAAATAAATCGATTTCATTAGTCATTTCAAGTATTGTGAGTGTCATTGCATCAAATGTGATGATGCAAAAAATCATGTTAGTTATTGGAAATACAGCTTTTGGAATTAATGACCCTATATTTGGATTAGATATTTCATATTATGTGTTCCAAAAACCAGTAATTGAAATGTTTGTATATTACATAGTTGGAATTATTGTTGGATTAACTGTTTATATGGCAGCATATTATATAATTGTATTTAATCGCTATTTTGATGGTGTAGATAGACAAATGCTAAAAGAAAGTTTGTTAATGAAAAAATTAACAAGAAATATCCTATTAATTATTATAGGTGTAGCACTTATAACTATTTTAAGCACACAAAACTTAATGTTTGGAAAAATTATGACGATTGATGAAAACATAGAAATTAATGGTGCTGGTATGACTGAAGCAACTGTTAGATTATGGGGATATATCATATTTGCTTTTGTTATTGTTATTTTTGCATATAGAGCTTTGCAAGCCTTCAAAAAAGGAAATACTGCAAAAGTATTAAGAAACTTAGCTGTTATTCCAATTTATTTGGTAGCTTTATTTGTAGTGATGGTTGCATTTGATTTGATTTACGTAAATTCCAATGAATTAGATAGAGAAAGACAATATATTGCACAAAATATTGAAAATACAAAAAATGCATATGGATTAGATGTTGAAGAAGAAGCTATCGAATATTCTGGAACAGTAACAGAACAAGAATTAAATGCAAATACAACAATTGTGGATAATATACCAATTATTAGTGAAACAGCAGTGTTAACAACTTTACAAAATACACAAACAAGTACAGGATATTATACATATAGAAGTGCAAACTTGGCAAAATATAAAATAGGAGAAGAAGAACAATTAGTATATTTATCTCCAAGAGAAATTACGAGTTCAGATAGAACCTATAGTAATAAAACATATGAATATACACATGGATATGGAGAAATCATTACATCAGCAACAGAAAGCACAGAAACAGGAAATATAGAGTATATTCAAAAAAATGTATCAGGAAATGATGAAGTAATTGATGTAGCAGAACCAAGAATTTATTTTAGTACAGACGATAGTGCTATTATTGCAACAAATACAAAAAATAAACAAGAATACGATTATACAGACGAAAGTGGAAATGATGTTACTTCTAGTTATAATGGAGAAGCTGGATTACAATTAAACTTTTTGGATAGATTAGTTTTAGCTATGTATAAAGGGGATATCAATTTAGCCTTTTCAACTGAAATTACAAGTGATAGTAAAATCTTGATAAACAGAAATATTATAGAAAGAGCTAAAAAAGCATTACCATATTTAATGTATGACGAAAACCCATATACAGTTATTAGTGATGATGGAAAAATTTATTGGGTATTAGATGCTTATACAGTTTCAAGCAGTTATCCATATTCTCAATATACAGAAATTGAACATGAAGGAGAAACAAGAGATATCAATTATATTAGAAATTCTGTAAAAGTAATTATTGATGCATATAATGGAACTATGAATTTCTATATTACAGATAGAACAGATCCAATTGCGATGGCATATAGAAATATTTATCCTTCATTATTTGCAGATTTAGATGCAGAAATACCAGCAGATATTGCAGAACATTTTGTATATCCAGAATTTTTATACAATGTTCAAGCTGAAATATTAAAAATATATCATAATGTAAGACCAGATGTATTATACCGTTCAGATGACTTATGGGATTTTGTAAGATATAATACAACAACTTCAACAAGGTCAACAGGAACATATGTAGAACCATATTATATTATGGTACAAACAGATAATGGAGAAGAATTAGGACTAATGCAAATATATACACAAAATAATCGACAAAATATTATTTCATATCTAGTGGGAACAGCAGAAGGTGGCACAAATCGATTAAAATTATGTACATTTTCAGCAGATAGCAATATCGTTAGTCCAACACAATTAGACAATCAAATCGAAGAAGATGAAGCAATATCATCAGAATTGCAAACATTAGAAACGACAGGAACTAGAATTACAAAACAAATGATAATTGTTCCAATAGAGAATACCTTATTGTATGTTGAACCAATTTATCAAACAATGATAAACGAATCAGAAATTCCATTACTAAAAAAAGTAATTGTAGCTTCAGGAAATAAAGTGGCAATAGGGGATACATTGCAAGAAGCTTTGAACAATTTATTGTCTAACTCTGCAGTAGATATTGAAGTAGAAAATACAGAAGATATTGATGGATTAATTGATTCAATTATTAAAGCAAATCAAAATTTAAAAGAATCAACAGGCAATAGTGATTGGGAAATGATTGGAAGCGACATAGAACGATTACAAACATTAATTGATTCTTTAGAAAGAATGAGAGAAGAAGAAGCTTCAAGCACAGAAAATACACAAAATACAAATACAATAGACAACACTATTAATGCAGTAGACAATGTAATAACTGAAAATACAAATATTGTTAACATGACTGTAAATGAAAATTAAAAATATGAATAAAAAAGACACAAAAAATCCACCCTATAACTAAGGTGGATTTTTTATGTTTAGTTTTTTTAATAAAATAAAAAGCAAAAAAATAGAAATATTAAATACGTCTATAAATAATTTAATAGAAACATTTCAAAAGTCAAATTTTGAAGAATGGACATACATTTTTGGAAGTAAAAAGGAAATTATAAAAAGGAATTTTATTGCCGGAATATTTAGAGGTGTTGGAATAGGAATTGGTGTTACAATTATAACAGCTATTTTAATTATTTTGCTACAAAGAATTGTAGCACTTAACATTCCAGTAATTGGAGAATATATTGCCGACATTGTTGAAATTGTGCAAAAAAGCAGATGAAAGGATTTAAAAAAGCACCAAAATATCTTTAGTGCTTTTTAAATCATTTCATATTTAATTTTCCAATTTATAAAATACTTTTTTACCCTTCTTTAAAATTGCATATCCTTGAGAAAAATCTTTTTCGGAAAGTATATAATTGGTATCTGAAACTTTTTCATCATTTAATGAAATACCACCTTGTGAAATTAAGGTTCTTGCTTGACCTTTAGAAGGAGCAATTCCTGTTTGTATAATGGCATCAATTATAGAAATATGTATATCATCTAATTTTACAGTAGGCATATTGTCTAAACTTCCAGTTCCGTTAAATAAAGCATTAGAAGCTTCTTCTGCTTTTTTAGCTTCTTCTTCTCCATGAATTAATTTTGTGATTTCAAAAGCAGCAACTTTTTTTGCTTCATTTATTTTTTCATCTTTTAAATTTGACAATTCATTAATTTGTTCAATAGGAAGAAATGTTAACATTTTTAATACTGTTTCTACACTACCATCTTCAATATTTCTCCAGTATTGATAAAATTCATAAGGAGATGTTTTATTAGGGTCTAACCATAAAGCACCTTTTTCTGTTTTACCCATTTTTTTACCTTCTTTTGTTGTTAGAAGTTTAAAAGTTAAACCATAAGAATCTTCTTTACCAATTTTTCGAATTAATTCAACACCACCAATGATGTTAGACCATTGGTCATTTCCACCCATTTGAAGTTTACAACCATATTTGTTATATAAATATAAAAAGTCATAAGATTGCATTAACATATAGCTCATTTCAAAAAATGTTAAGCCTGTTTCTAATCTTTGTTTGTAACATTCAGCAGTAAGCATTCTATTAACAGAAAATAAACTACCAATTTCACGAACAAAGTCAACAAATTTTAAATCTAATAACCAATCAGCATTATTGACAATAATAGCTGCATTTTCTCCTTCAAAACTAACAAATTTTTCAACCTGTTTTCTGATACATTCTACATTATGATTAATTTCTTCTCTAGATAGCATTTTTCTCATATCTGTTTTTCCGAGAAGGATCTCCAATTGTTGCAGTACCACCACCAACTAAAATAATTGGCTTATGACCACATTTTTGCATATGACTTGCTACCATTAAAGAAACAAAATGACCAACATGAAGGCTATCAGCTGTAGGGTCAATCCCAATATAAAAAGGAACAGATTGTTTGCCAAACAATTCCTTGATTTCGGCTGGGTGTGTTAATTGCTCAATATATCCTCTTTCGTCTAAAATATCAAAAACATTTTTCATGGGCTTCAATCCTTTCAAATAAATATATATAATAAAAAACGGAAGAAAGTTTCCGTTTTTATATTCTAGGAAAGTTCATTTCCTGAATGTAAAAAAACTAATTTAAAGTAATCCCAGGATTTCCTGAAATTTCTGTCTTTCCAATATTTTGAATTTCTGGTTTATAAGGTTTGAAATCTTCATATTCTAAAAATCTATTCAAATTTTTTACAGAAACACCAATTTGACCAGAAATGGTATCTAAAGAAGCATTTAATCCATTTTCTTGAACATAATTTACAAAATTAGAAAATTCCATACCATCTTTAGCACTACATTTTGGACAAACATTGCCTTGTGATACATAAAAACTTCCACATCTACTACATCTATTAAATTCCATAGCATATTCCTCCTAAAATTTTTTCTTTTGATGTTTAAAATCGAACACATTTTATCATAAAATAATAAAAAAATAAAGAGTTTTTATAGGAAAAATTGACATTATATTAAAAGTTATATACAATAAAAAAGAACAAAAGGAAATATAGTTATGTCTTGCAGAGGGAAGGAAGAACACTTATGGATACATATATTGAAAGTTTACCAGAGCTTTTAAAAAAATATTTTAAAATTTTATCACCAGAATTTCCAACATTTTTATTAGAATATATTCATACCCCAGAAATGCAAAAACAAGCTAAAATAAGTGTGACATCTGGAACAATTTATTCTAAAATGTTTGATGAAATGTGGTATTCAAGTTTAGACCACAGTGTAGCAGTGGCTTTAATCGTATGGAACTTTACAAAAGACAAAAAACAAACATTATCTGGATTATTTCATGATATTGCTACACCTGTATTTAAACATTGCATAGATTTTATGAATGGAGATCATGAAAAGCAAGAATCTACAGAAGAATTAACAATACAAATCATACAAAATTCAAAAGAAATCATGGCTTTACTAAATAGAGATGGTATAAAACTAGAAGAAGTATGTGATTATCATATATATCCAATAGCAGATAATGATACACCAAAACTTTCTTCGGATAGATTAGAATATACCTTATCAAATGGATTAGGGGTAAGAGAAAAATTATGGGATTTAGAAACGGTAAAAGAAATTTATCAAGATATAGAAGTTCAAAAAAATGAAGAAGGGACACCAGAACTGGGATTTAAGCATAAAGAAATAGCAGAAAACTTTGTAAAGACTATGAGCAAATTATCTTGTATTTATGTAGGAAACGAAACAAAATATTCTATGCAATTCATTGCAGATATTGTAAAAAAGATGTATGAACAAAATCTAGTTACCAAAAAAGATTTATATACATTAAGCGAAAAAGAAATCATTCAAAAGATAAAGAATTGCCCAATTGAAAGTGTTGCAAATTGTTTTAAGAAATGGGAAGATGCAACTGAAATTAAGGAAAGTGATAAATTGCCTAAAGACAAATATGTAGTAGATATAAAAGTAAAACAAAGGTATATTGTCCCACTTGTAGAAGAGGATAACCAATTTGTGAGAATTGATAAAGTTTCTCAAAAAGCTAAAGAAGATATAAGCAATTTTTTTAATTATCAACCAAAGAAATATGCATATTTAGATTTTAATTTTTAATGAGTAATTAAAGATAAAAAGAGTTATGATTAAATAGGAAGAGAAACTTTTTCAATTAAAAAGTGAGTTAGCAAAATTAAAAAATTCGCTGTACAGATGTAAAAAATAGAAATAGAAAGGAAAGAATAAAATGTTTGAAAACACAATTTCTATACAAGATATATTTTCAACAAGAAATATCATTATATATTTAGTAGTTATCAATATAATTGGTTTTTTGATTATGTTTATTGATAAACAAAAAGCTAAAAGAGGTGCATGGAGAATTCCAGAAAAGACATTATTTATTATAACTGCTTTAGGTGGTGGAATTGGAACAATTGCTGGCATGTATACCTTTAGACATAAAACGCAAAAACTACAATTTGTTGTTGGATTGCCAGTTATTACGATACTAGAGATTATTTTAATTGTATATTGGTTCTTTTTTTAATACATAGTTATAAAAATAGCACACAATTTTACCAAAATAAAATCGTGTGCTATTTTTGTTTTGCTATCTTTCAAAATTTTTTTCTATATTTTTAATGGCTATTTTGTATCTTTCTTTAAATTCATCTACTTTTTTATCAACAGAATGTTTATCTTTAGCTTCTTTAGCAATTTCTTCTCTATCAAAAACTTTTTCTCTGCTTATAACTTGTTTAACTGCTAGAGCTAATTTTTCCGAATCATCTACAGGAACTAATATACCAACTTTTTCATTTATAAAGTCAGGTAATCCTCCTTCATTGGTAGCGATAACTGGTGTTCCACAAGCCATTGCCTCAGCAGCAACTAATCCAAATGGTTCTCTTCTAGATGGAACACAAGAAACATCAGCTATATTATAGATATTTTTTAATACTGTTTGTGGTTGATTTCCTAAGAATCTTACATTTTTTAAATTTAATCTTTGTGCTTGTTCTTCTAAAGTTCCTCTTAGTTCTCCATCTCCTGAAATCAAAGTTAAAGTATCATCATTTTCATACATAGATGCAGCATCTAATAATACATCTACACCTTTAAAATTTGTTAACTTTCCAACGAAAGATACTACATTTTTATAATTTCCAGAAACACCTAATTCTTGTAATACTTTGGATTTTTCTATATTTGTATCTCTTGTAAATACTTGTGTATCAATACCGTTTTTTATGCAAACTGTATTGACATCTTCTCCGTAAAATTTTTTTGGTTAATTCATGGCTATCTTCTGAAATAGTTACGACAGAATCTGCGTATTTGGTAGCAAGTTTTGCCCAATTGGTTCCCCAAGAATCTTTTCTTATAGCTTCATCTTGAATTCCCATTAAATCTGTTCCATGACAAGTTATTATCATTGGTATATCTTTTTCTTCACAACATTTTGCAGATATTCCTGCAAGTGTCCATACATGTTGAGCATGAACAACATCAGGTTTAAATTCTCCTATTGCTTTTCTTATTTGAGCAAAAAAAACGTTTTCGTATTCACTTCTTTGCTCAGGAGTCATGTCTCTGAAGTTAAAAGTACTTCGAGGGTGAGTTGTAAAACAAGGAAAATTCATATCACATTGATTAACTCCAGGAATCACTTCTTGATTTTTGAAAAATACAGGATATAATTGAACATTATCATATTTTTCATATTCGCTTCTATTTTCTGGAAAAACAATAGCAACTTCATCTCCTTTTCTTACGAGACTTTTTGCTAAATTAGCAGTGTAGACTCCACTACCTGAACCTGTTAGTGGAAAATGATTTACAAATAATACTCTCATACTAATCTCCTTTTCACTTATTATAATATAACATAACATAATATATCACATTTTTTTGCAAACGTAAATAAAATTCGTCAATTTTTTATGTTTAAGAGATGATAAATTTTACTGTTTTGAGTAATTATACTCTGAACAGCAGCTGATAAATCCTCTTGGGTATTTTGGTACACATAATGAAAAAAATAAATTTGTAGAAAATAAATAGTGTGGATAAATAAAAAAGAGAATGTGAACAACTCGTGAACGAAGAAATAGTATTTTCAGTTATTCACAAAGTTATCCACAGTTTCCACAGATAACAAAAGTGGATAAATATGACAAATAAAAGAGTTAAAATGATAAACATAATGTTGATAATTTAACAAAATTGTAATAAATAAGAGAAGAAAATGTAATAGAAGATTGCGAAAAATGATGAATTAACAAGAAATATGAATTAAATTATATAAAAATGAATAAATTTGAAACATAGAAAATGTATTCTTGAAATATATATGTCATATAAATGTTATGGGAAAAAAGTAGAAGAACTAGTGATTTTGTAGAAATATGCCATAATAGGACTGTGGATAACTATATATGCCTGTGAATAACTTTGAAAAGGATAGGACATGTTTAAGGAAAAATCAAGAAAGAAACGAAAAATATAAGAAAAGCATATAATATAAGAAAGGCGTGCGTTAACGAAATCGAAGATTTCGATTCACAGTTTTAGAAGAAAAAATATTAAGAGAAGTGGTGGGAACAATGATAAAGAAAATAAAAAAAGCAATAAAAAATAAGTTATATAGAGAAATGGAAGAAAAAGATATTGATATAGAAGAAGCAAAGCAACTTCAAAATGAAGGCGCAATTGTTATAGATGTTAGAAGCCCACAAGAATATAGAGAAGGGCATCTTGATGGTGCTATTTCAATTCCAGAGTATGAAATAAAAAAAGAGATACAAAATATTGTGGCAGATAAAAACAAAAAGATTGTAGTTTATTGTGGTTCTGGTGGAAGAAGCAAAAAAGCACAAAAAACATTAAATAAATTAGGATATCAAGATGTGTATAATATATATAATGGTCTTATAAACTATTGAGATTTTTGCAAGTTTATGATAAAATGACAAGTATCAAAGTATAGATGGAGGAAAAATGGATAGCAGACAAGAACATATCAGAAATTTTAGTATTATTGCACATATAGACCATGGAAAATCAACACTAGCAGATAGGTTAATAGAAATGACAGGTGTATTATCTAAAAGAGAAATGGAAAGTCAAGTATTAGATAATATGGAGATTGAAAAAGAAAGAGGCATCACAATAAAGTCACAAGCAGTTAGAATGATTTATAAAGCAAAAGATGGACAAGAATATACCTTTAATTTAATAGACACACCAGGACATGTCGATTTTAATTATGAAGTTTCTAGAAGCTTAGCAGCTTGTGATGGAGCTATTTTGGTTGTTGATAGTAGTCAAGGCGTGGAAGCACAGACACTTGCAAATGTGTATTTAGCAATTGACAATAATTTGGAAATATTACCAGTATTAAATAAAATTGATTTACCAAATGCGAGAGTGGATGAAGTTAAACATGAAATTGAAGACATTATTGGAATACCAGCAGAAGACGCACCATGTATTTCAGCAAAAACTGGATTAAATGTAGAAGAAGTATTAGAAAGAATTGTAACAGACTTGCCAGCACCTAAAGGGGATGAAAATGCCAAAACAAAATGTTTAATTTTTGATTCTTATTATGATAATTACAAAGGTGCAGTGGCTTATGTAAGAGTAATGGATGGAACGGTAAAAGTGGGAGACGAAATCAAGCTAATGGCAACAAATAAAACTTTTACAGTTGCAGAAGTCGGCTATTTTATTCCAGGTTCTTATATGCCTGTGTCAGAAATTAAAGCGGGAGAAGTTGGATATATTGCAGCAAGTATAAAAAGTTTATCAGATATTCATGTAGGAGATACCATTACGTTAAAAGATAATCCAGCAGATGAGCCTTTGAAAGGATATAAAAAAGTAACACCTATGGTATATTGTGGATTGTATCCAGTAGATGGTAGTCAATATGAAGATTTAAAAGAAGCATTAGAAAAGTTAAAATTAAATGATGCTGCTTTAGAATTTGAACAAGAAACATCAGCAGCATTAGGTTTTGGATTTCGCTGTGGATTTTTAGGTTTATTACATTTAGAAATTATAGAAGAAAGAATTGATAGAGAATTTGATTTGGGATTAATTACAACAGCACCATCTGTTATATATAAAGTTCATAAAACAACAGGAGAAGTGATTGAATTATATAACCCAGAAGATTTGCCAACACCACAAGAAATTTCATATATAGAAGAACCTTATGTAACAGCTAATATCTTAACACCAAAAGAATATGTAGGAAATATCATGGAATTGTGTCAAAGAAGAAGAGGAATTTACATAGATATGAAGTACTTGGACGAAAATCGTGTTACTTTAACATATGAAATGCCATTAAATGAAATTATCTATGATTTCTTTGATAATTTAAAATCAAAAACAAAAGGATATGCATCATTAGACTATGAATTTAAAGAATATAGAAAGTCTGATTTAGTAAAATTAGATATCTATATTAATGGAGAAGCAGTAGATGCATTAAGTTTTATTGTTCATAAAGATAGTGCCTATGATAGAGGAAAGAAAATGGTAGAAAAATTGAAAACCGTTATTCCAAGAAAATTATTTAAAATCCCAATTCAAGCAGCAGTTGGTGGAAAGATTATTGCAAGAGAGACTATATCTGCAATGAGGAAAGACGTTTTAGCAAAATGTTATGGTGGAGATATTACCAGAAAGAAGAAATTACTAGAAAAACAAAAACGAGGAAAGAAAAAAATGCGTGAAATTGGAAATGTAGAAATACCACAAGAGGCATTTTTGTCTGTGTTGAAATTAGATGATGAATAAAGAAAGGTAATGTGAGATGAAAGAAACAAGAAAAAATAACCATACAAATAAACAAGTAAATAAAGGATACAAAGAAGAAAAACCATTTGATGACCAAGTAGAAGGAAGAAATGCGGTTATAGAACTATTAGAAAGTGGAAAAGACATCAATAAGATATTTGTAACAAGAGGCGAAAAACATGGTTCAATTAACAAAATTATAGCCATTGCCAAAGAAAGAAAAATCATTATTGTAGAAAAAGACAAAAGACAAATGGAACAAATGGCACAAAATGAAAATTATCAAGGTGTGATTGCAATTGTACCACCATTTGAATATTGTGAAATAGAAGATATTTTAGATAGAGCCAAGGAATTAAATGAAGACCCATTTGTTCTTATTTTAGATGGAATAGAAGACCCACATAATTTAGGTTCAATTATAAGAACAGCAGAAACAGCAGGCGTTCATGGGATAATCATTCCAAAAAGAAGAGCAGCATCAGTAAACAGTACAGTAAATAAAGTATCAGCAGGAGCGGTGCAATATATGAAAATTGCAAGAGTTACCAATATTACAGATGCAATTGAAAAATTAAAAGAAAATGGGCTATGGATTTGCGGAACAGACATAAACACGGACAAGTATTATTACGATCAGGATTTAACAGGAACTCTAGGAATTGTAATAGGAAATGAAGGAACAGGAATGAGCGAAAGAGTTAAAAAGAGTTGTGACTTTTTAGTTAAAATACCAATGAAAGGAAAGGTTACATCATTGAATGCATCTGTTTCAACAGGGATTGTTATATATGAAGCAGTTAAACAAAGGACAAAGTAAGAAATAATAGGAGGAATTAACATATGATAATGCCAAGGAAGAAAAGAATAGCTGTAAAGATATCTGTTGCTTTAATTCTTATAATAGTACTAATAGCTGTATTGGTAGTGCTATATATAAAAACAGATATGTTTAAATCCAACCAAACATTATTTAGCAAATATACAATGCAATTATTTGACAATATGAATGTGATTTTTGATGAAGCATATATGGAACAAGTGAAAGAAATTATAGATAATAATAAATTAACATTTGAAACTACTGCTACATTGAACTATACTGAAAGTGGAGAAGATTTGAATCCGATTAATAATCTTCAAATAAATATATTAGGCCAAGAAGAAAAAACATCAGGATATAATTATAAAGATATAACACTTTCGCAAGATGAAGAAACACTATTTGGTGTAGAGTATATGGAAGATAACCAAGTTGCAGGAGTTAGATTGAATGGAATTAGACAATATGTTTCTACAAATATAGAAAGTGAAAATGAAATATATAAGCTATATGAGTTTATTCACACAGATATATCAGAATTGTTGAAAATAAGTACAGCTGAATGGAATGCTTTAAAAGAAAAATATTTACCTATTATATTAGAAGATATAACAAATGCAAATTTTTCAAAACAATCAGGTGTTGCATTAGAAATAGATGGAACACAATATACTGCAAATGCTTATAGTGTGACGATAACCAAAGAACAATTTAACAATATTTATATACAATTGCTAGAAGAATTAGAAAAAGAAGAGGCTATTTTATCAAAAATAGAATCCGTAGACAATACAATTAATAGATATCACGATTTGCTACAAGATGGAAAAGTTTCTAATATGAAACAAGAATTTATCGATGGGATCCAAAATGAAATACAAACAATACAAAATTCTAATATTGGAAATAACGAAAGAACAATTAGTGTTTATGAAGCAAATGGTGTTGCGATTAGTTTATTAATTGATACAGAAGAAAATTCTATAGGATTGGATTTTATTCAAAAAGAAGGAATGAATTTTGTTAATTTATTTGGAAATGAAAAAATAGAAGAAGGAGAAGAAGAAAATAGCTTTGATGTAAGTATTGAAAAAAATGTCTCAACAACTGATGAATTAATTAATGTTAAATATAGAATAGTAGAAGATGGGGAAGAGACAACAAATGAATGTAATACTAATACCAAAATAGAAGGTTCTAATATTAATAGTAATATAAATTTAACTAGAAGTGTAGGAGAAAATATTTTAGATGTTCAAATAGAAACAGTAGCTAACAGTGTTGATGACTTTAAAGATAAAGAGGAACTAATAGAAAATGAAAATAATATTATTATAGAAAATCTTAATGATGAACAAAAAACAACAGTAAGAAGTACAATAGAAGAAAATGTAGCCAACCAGGTAAATGTAATTTTACAAGTGATATCTTTAGATGATATTAATCAAATGTTAATAAATCTTAAGCTGGAAGAAGAAGAACTAGATGATTTATCAAATGAAGGAATTGTTACAGAAGTAGAAAGAAATAGGTTTAATTCAACGTTTGAACTTTTTGAAGGAGAAAATATTTCTAAAGAAAGGGTAGAAGAATTAATAAATCTTGCAAAAGAAGATTTAGGTGAAGTTAGAGTTTCTAACTATAGAGAAGAAAGAGAAGGAAGAATACCACTAGAATATAGATTAGTGATACAAAGAAATACTGATAATTCAAAATTAGCGAAAAGTGTTATAGAATATATTGAAGAAAATTATAGTGAAGAATTTTCTATAAGGTTAGAATATAACGATACGACAGGCTTAGTAAATAATATTTATATAACAGTTATGGAAAATTAAAAAAGTATGAAAGATAATTGATTAGGTTTTTTTTAAGAAGATGTATAAAAAATACACCTTCTTTTATATTATATTACATTATATTATATGAAACTACATTTATTATAATAAAAAAATAATATAGATATTTTATTTTTTTAAGAAATAGTATGAGCCTATTTGCATAAAGTTCAAAGCTAGAATGAACTATAAATCAGTACATTGACGGCTTATTTTTATAAGGAATAAATAAAGAAAAAGAGGGAAGAAAAAATTACCAGTAAAAAAAATAAAAAAAATTTTAAAAAAGTGTTGACAAAGATAAATGGGTGTTGTATAATAAAACTCGTTCTGAACAAGAACAAAAAAAGTACATTGAAAAGTAAACAATAAAATCCTTTAGAGAATAAACCGAAGCGGAAAATATTTCTAAAGAAATAGAGTACCGAACAAGTAAATTTTTTAAAAGTTTTTTAGCCAAAAAAGAAAGAAGTTTAAAGAGCTTGAAAAAACACTTTAGTTTGATTTATAAAAATCAGAAATGATTTGAGATAAATTATAAGTAAGGTTCGGAAGAAACGAGTAGTGCAAGGAAGATGAGGAAAAATTTATGAGATAGTACTAAATGTACATCGAATAAATTTTGACGAAATCTGACACAGCAATACGAAGTTTATTGCGGACCGAAAAACAAGAGAGTTTGATCCTGGCTCAGGATAAACGCTGGCGGCGCACATAAGACATGCAAGTCGAACGGACTTAACCATTAGTTTACTATTGGAGCGGTTAGTGGCGGACTGGTGAGTAACACGTAAGCAACCTGCCTGTTAGAGGGGAACAACAGTTAGAAATGACTGCTAATACCGCATATGCCATAGTGAGGACATCCTCATAGTGGGAAAGGAGAAATCCGCTAACAGATGGGCTTGCGTCTGATTAGATAGTTGGTGAGGTAACGGCTTACCAAGTCGACGATCAGTAGCCGGACTGAGAGGTTGAACGGCCACATTGGGACTGAGATACGGCC
>CALXAE010000021.1 GCA_944386205.1 uncultured Clostridia bacterium | reverse complement strand
AGGAGGAAAAGAAGTTGAATAAGAGATTAAAAATAGTATCATCATTAGCATTAGCTGGAATGCTAGTAACAAGTAGTTTGGGTATAAATAAAGTATTGGCTACTACAGCAGAAGATAATTATACAACAAATCCAGTAGCTGTATATAGAAATTTAGTAGAAGGAAAAACAGTTGTACCATTTGTATTAGTAAATAAAGATGATGTATTAACTGTAAAAGATGTTGTAGAAAGTGATATGTTCAACGGAAAAGTAGAAACAATCAATGGAACAGCAATTTCTTCATTAGACACTTTAGTTGGTACAGGAGATAAATTTACAACAACAGACGGAACAGAATATACAATTGTTGTATATGGAGATGTTGATGGAAATGGAAGAATTAATGCATTAGATGCTTTACAAGTAGAAAAAAGCAATGTAAATATGCTTACTTTAGATGATGTACAAAAAGAAGCAGCAGATGTAAAAAATGATGCAAGAGTAAATTCATTAGACTCTCTAGCAATTAAAAGATATGTTGTAGGTTTAAGTGAAAGTGTAATAGATACATTACCAGAAAAAGAAGAAGTAGTAGAAGATTCTAATTATACATTAAGTTTAAAAGATGCTAGCTATGTAAACAGCACAAATGTTGGAGGAGTTACATTAAAAATGGACTTAAAAGAAACATTAGATAAAGCGACAAATCTAAAACTTGTTGTATCTGATGGGGAAAATAAAGTAGAACAAAATGTAACTGTATCAGCACATACAGATTATATGGAAATTGCATTATCATCTTTAGCAGGATTAAAAGATGGAACATTAACAGTTGATTTATATGATGGAGAAACTATTGTAGGAACTGTTCAAGTTGTAAAAAATATAGTAGTTCCAGATGCTACAAATGTAAATGCTAACCGTACAAGTACAAGAAATGCAACACTTTCTCTAGAAAAATGTGGAGCAAGTGATGTAACAAAAGTAAGATATGTTGTTAAAGGAATCAATGATGCAACACCAGCATTAACAGAATTAACAAATTCTGTAGATGTTCAAAATGGAAAACTAACAGATGCTCAAATTGCTGACAATCTTCAAACAGATACAGCATATAAAGTATTCTATGTAGTAGAAAACCAATATGGTTCACAATCTGCAATTAAAGAAGCAATTATTGCAAGTGATGCTGCAAATGTAGAAGCAGAAAAAGCTTTAAAAGAAGTTGTAGCACCAGACTTAACAAAAACTTCAGAAGCTAAATTCACATGGTCAGAAACAGGAAACACATATGTTGCTACATTATACAAAGATGGTTCAGCAATTAGTGAAAAAACTGTAACAGCAAGTGAAGTAGACTTCTCAGCAGAAATGAAAGCAAATGGAACATATAAAGTTTCAGTTGTTGTAAAAGGTGCAGATGATGGTTCATCTACAAATTCTCCTGCTAAAGAATCTGCAGAAGTAACAGTAAGCACTTTAAAAGCAGTTGAAGATTTAAAATTTGAAAATAGAGAAAATGGAAAAGTTGTATTATCATGGACAAATCCAAATGGTAAAGATGACTTCAAAGCATATGACATCGACTTATATACTGTTGATGCAGAAGGAAAAGAAACAAAAGTGCAAGATGTAACTTGTAATAAAGTAAATGCAAATAATGAACTTGTAAGCGAAGTTGAAGTATCATTAAATACAAATACAATTTATGTTGCTAAAGTAAAACTTGAAGCAAATGATAATCAAGCAGGTGTATTAAGCACAAATTATGTTGCTTCAGAGCAATTCTATAAAGTTGCAGCTCCAAATATGGATACAGCAACAAAAGGTTCGACAAGCGTTACATTCACAATTGAACCTATCAATATTGCAAATAAAAATGTAACATATAAAGTTGAAGTATATGATGTAAAAGTAAATAATGACGCAACAGAAGCAAGATATACATTAAATTCAACAAGAGATGTTACAATAAGCAAAGATAACAAAATTACAATTGATGGTTTAACATCATTAAATACATATGCATTCAAACTAGTTGCCACAGTTGATGGAAACGAAGTTGAATCAGAATATAGTGATGAAATTAGAACATTACCAATCATTGAAAACTTAACAGTAGATACAGTAGCGGAAGCTGGAAAAGCAAACTCAGGAAAAGTTGCTGTTGATGGTAATAATCTAGTAATTAATGGAGAAGCTTTTGATACAACAGAAATAACAGAATTAGCAACAGCTAAAACAGTTATCAGCAATCTTAAAGCTGGAGATGTTGTAACAATCGACGATAAAGCAACAAATATTTCTATTAAATTAGATGGTGGGGCTTCAGCAAATGTTGCAGAAAGAAACTTAGGAAACCTAGCAAATGCAACAGTAGAAGTTGAAAGTAACCAATACAATAAAACAATTACAGGAACATTCAAATCATTAACATTAAAAGGTGTAGATTCAATCTTCACAGTTGATGGTGTAACAAGTGAAAATGCAATTGTATTAACAAATGGTATAGAAGTTGTAGGAAATCAAGATTACAAAGTTCAAGCAGGTTCAACTGTTATAATGAATGACATAAAAGTTAGTGCAGAACAAGAAATTTCAATCAATGCTTCTGGTAAAACACTAACAGTTACAGCAAATGAAAATGCAAATGACCTAGTATTTGAAAATTCTTCAGACGGAGAAGCTGCAATTGTATTTGACGGATTAGATAATAATACATCAGAACAAAAAGGAACAATTACAATTAAATCAAATGGTGGAAAAGTTACTGTAAAATCTGATAAAGTTAATGTAAGTGCTAATATGAATGTTGAAGTTAATAATGGAACAGTAGATATTACTGCACCATCATTAACAGGAGATAAAACAGTTACAGTTTCTGCAGATGAAGGAAAACAATCATCTGTTATAGCTCAAACAGAAACATCTGCTCCAGACGCTGTTAAAGCTAAAGGAACAGTTGAATTAAAAGAATATACAGATGACCAAATCAAAGAAATATTTGGCGTTACAGACCAAGATGAAATTATTGCAATTAGCGAATATATTGATTCTTTCGGTTTAAATGGAAAAGGTGCTACAATCACATTTACTACAACTGATGAAGGTAAAGAAGCTGTTATCATCACAGTTAATGGTAATGTTGCAGATGTAGACATCGGTAATATTAAATAAGGTCTCCACCTAAAAATTCATATAAATTTGAGTGCCTATAAGGTACAAAAATAATAGAAGATATCGAAAGATGTCTTCTATTATTTTTAAATGAATGTAATGCTAGAGTTATCTTAATAAATTAAACCAATTTGAAAATACCTTTGTACTCATAGTAGCAAGATTAATTTTGCCAACAGAAATCTGTGAAACTAAATTCACTGTTGTGAGCACTTCTCCATCCAAAGAAAAAGAAATTTCTCCGACTTTTTGACCACTTGTAATTGGAGCAGAGATATTTTCGTCAAGAGTTACAGTTTGTTCAATATTTTTTTCCCTACCCTTTGCAAGCAAAATGCCAGCATCGCTTTCTAATACAACAGGTATTGTAGCTTGAATCCCTTTATAGATACTGGTAGTTTGAATTAAATCTCCAGCCTTGCCAAAACTTTGATAAGAAAAATTATTAAATCCATAATCTAGCAGTTTCTCAGCTTCTGAGAAACGAACTTTTGTGGAAGGTGCTTTCATAATAACGGCAATTAAAGACAAACCATCGCGTGTGGCACTAGCAGATAAATTATACAAGGCAAGAGAAGTAGAACCTGTTTTTAAACCAGTAGCACCGCTATAATTTTTAATCAATCTGTTTGTGTTAGAAAGTCCGAGTTTCTCCATCTCTTAAAGTATCCATCCAAATAGTTGTATAGTTAGTAATTTCAGGATATTTTGTTAGCAATTCTCTAGACATAACTGCAATATCATAACTAGAAGTTACATGACCATCTTCATCTAGACCATGACAATTTTTAAAAGTCGTATCACTCATTCCCAGTTCATAAGCCTTATCATTCATCATTTGGACAAAAGCCTCTTCTGAACCAGCAATATATTCTGCCATGGCAACAACACAATCATTTGCAGAATTGACACAAATTGCCTTTAACATTTCATCAACAGTTAAAGTTTCGGTTGTATCTAGCCAAATTTGAGACCCACCCATGCTAGCAGCATTTTCACTACAAGGGACTTCATCTGTTAAACTAATTTTTCCGGGAATCCAAAGTTTCCATGATAAGTAAAATACTCATAACTTTTGTAACAGAAGCAGGACGCAATTGTTCATGAATATTGTGAGCATATAAAATTCTACCAGAAGATTGTTCAATTAAAATGGCAGATGCAGATTCTAAATTTAGAGAATTGTCATCTGTAACTTCACTTGTCGCATTTGTAAGTACAGAACTATCATCTACTACATCAGAGACATCTGTAGTATTTGTAGATGTATTTACATTTGTATTATTTAATGTATTAGAACTACTAGACCAAACATATAGGGAATCATCAGTAGCTAATGAAAAAGAAGCAGAAGAAAGTAAAATCGTAATGATAAGAAAGATACTTGTAAAAAGCTTTATACTTGTTTTATTCATAGAGACCTCCATATTGATATTTAAGATTTTTAAGATAAGTTTTATGTTTAGATTTTCTAATAAGAAATATATGATAAAATCTTGAAAAAAGAACAAATATCATAACGAAAGTGATGAGAATACATTTTGGCAATTACAAACTAAACAGTAATACTTCTAATCTAATTGCAAAATCACTGACTGAAAGTGGATGGACAAGTAAATATACAATATGGTATAATGTCGAGTAGTAAAAATGTTCATTTTACTGAACCAGAAACAGTAATAAGATATAAAAACTGCCATGTGGACGAATATGAAATATAAAGGGTGGAAAATATATTATGACAAAAATATTGTTGGTAGAAGACGATAAGAACATAGCAATTACAATTTCATATTATTTACAACAAGAGGGATTTACAATTAATACAGCAAAAACTGTCAAAGAAGGTATCGAAAAAATAAAAAACAATGAATATGATTTAATGTTATTAGATATCAACTTACCAGATGGTACAGGATATGCGTTATATCAAGAAATGAAAAACATACAAGAAATTCCAACCATATTTTTAACAGCATTAGACGAAGAAAAAGACATTGTCAAAGGATTTGACCTAGGAGCAGACGATTATATTACAAAACCATTTCATGCAGGAGAATTACTGTCTAGGATAAAAAATGTATTAAGGCATAATATAAAAAATGCAAAAAAAGAATTAGAAAAGATTAATTGGCTTATAAAAACGGTATTAAATATAGCCAAATTAGACTCGAAAACATTGATTTTAGCAAAAAATAATGAGAATGCATATAATTTATGCTTAGAAGTAAAAAACAATTTTAAAGCCATGTGTGAGATAAATCATGCGAATATAGAAATTGTTTCAAATAAAGAAGAAACCATCAATTGTGATAAAAAATGGACAATTGAAGCTATGAATAATATTGTAAAAAATGCAATAGAACATGGTGCAAAAAACATAACAATAAAGATAGAGGAAAATACCATTTATACGAAAATTATAATAAGAGATAATGGAGAAGGTATTGATAAAGAAGATTTGGGACATATTTTTGATAGATTTTATAAGGCAAAAAATAGTAAAGAAAGTAGTTTAGGAATTGGACTTGCCTTTTGTAAGAGTATTATTAGAAATCAAGATGGCGATATTCGTGTAAAGAGTTCTAAAAAGGAAAAGGATACTTGGACAGAATTTACAATAAAATTATATAATTAAAAAATAATAAAAAGAAGAAGGATTTATTAAGAAATTCTTAAAAATCTTCTTCTTTTTAAAAAGTCATTTTAGAGTCACTTTTATGTAGTAATATAATACTAACAATAAAGTGACATTTTTGTTGATAAGGAAGGAGAATGTTTATGGAAATTTTGAAAGTTGAAAATTTAACGAAAAAATATGGTAAAAAAGATACAGAAGTTGTTGCATTAGATAATGTATCCTTTAGTGTAAACAAAGGAGAATTTGTAGCCATTGTAGGTGCTTCTGGAAGTGGAAAATCCACTTTGCTACATCTAATTGGAGGTGTAGACAAACCAACCAGCGGAAAAGTATATATTGATGGGACAGATATCTATTCATTAAACAATGATAAATTGGCGATTTTTAGGAGAAGGCAAGTAGGACTTATTTATCAATTCTATAACTTAATTCCCATATTAAATGTAAAAGAAAATATAACCTTACCTTGTGATTTAGATGGACAAAAAGTAGATGAAAGTCGATTAAAAGAATTATTATATATTTTAGGTTTAGAAAATAGAGTCAATCACTTGCCAAATGAGTTATCAGGAGGACAACAACAAAGAGTTTCTATTGGAAGAGCTATGATTAATAATCCGAGTATTGTGTTAGCAGATGAGCCAACAGGAAATTTAGATAGCAAGGCTTCCAGAGAGATTATTGACTTGTTAAAAGTCTCTAATCAGAAATATAATCAAACATTAATTGTGATTACACATGATGAAAATATTGCTTTGGAGGCAGATAGGATTATTACAATACAAGATGGAAAGTTGATTAGTGATGAAAAGGGAGTGAAATAAAATGAAAATTCTAAATAAATTAACAATGAAAAATTTAAAGTTAAACAAAAAAAGAACCATTGTTACGATTATTGGAATTTCTCTTTCTGTTGCATTAATATGTGCTATCACGACATTTGTTGTCAGCTTTCAAAACTCTATGATAGAAAGGGAAATCAAAACAAATGGAAACTATCATATTCGAGTGCAAAATGTATCAAAAGAAAATGAAAAATATTTAGAGAACAATGCTAAGATACAAGACGTACAAATATCGCAAGAGATAGGATATGCACCATTAGAAGAATCTCAAAACGAAAATAAACCATTTGCCTATATTGAAAGCTATGATGAAGATCTTTTGCAAAATGGGGGAATTATCATAATAGAAGGTAGATTACCAGAAAATGAAAATGAAATTATCATACCAGAACATGTTATTCAAAATGGAAAAGTAAACTGGAATGTTGGTGATACAATAGAATTTGATATTGGCAATCGATATAAAGATGGTGATGTGCTAAATCAAACAAATCCATATTATACAGACAAAGATAGATTAGATAGAAAAGAAAGTGGAATTGAAGATGATTTAGAGCAAGAAACCTTTGTTGTGAATACGCAAAAAACATATACAATTGTGGGAATTATGGAAAGATTAAACAGTGAAAGCTATTCTGCACCAGGATATACCATGATAATAAAATTAGATAAAATTGATGATACCAAAAATGTAAATATGTCACTTGTCTTAAAAGACCCAGCAGAAACGTATGATTTTGAAGAATAATTGTAGCAATTGGGATTGTGTTGGCAATTGTGAATGGAATTATCAATTCAGGAACAACACCATTAATTGATAATTTCGAGCTAAACTTAACCATATCATGGGTGGCCATTGTAGTAGCCATCATTGTGTCTGTTGTCATGATTATCATTTCTTTAATCAGACCAAGTTATCGAGCAAGCAAAATTTCTCCTATTGACGCCATTAGAGAAAGTTCTGATATAAAAGTGAAAAAGAATAAAAAGAGAAAAAATAAAGAATATAAACTAACGAAAAAGCTTTTCGGAATAGAAGGTGTTATTGCCAGAAAAAACTTTAGAAGAAGCAAGAAAAAGTATAGAACAACAATTTTTTCTATATTTTTAAGTATTGTCTTATTTATCTCTATGAATGCATTTGCAGAAAGTGTATTTGGATTATCTTCATTACAATACCAAGAAAGTAGAATCAATTTGATAGTCTATAGCAATTATTATGACCAGGATGAGGCGGAAAGAGAAGCCTATTTTGATAAGATTAAAAATTTAGATGGGATTACAGAATATGCAATTTTAAAAAATACACATGCCTATATAGATACAGAAAAACTATATACAGCAAAGGCTTACAGCCAATATGCAGATATGGATGCACTAGTAATATATGCCATAGGAGATGAAGCTTATAGAAATTATGTAGCAGAATTGGGATTAAATTATGATGAAGTAAAAGATAAAGCCATATTATGTGATACCAGAATTTTTTATGAATATGAAGAAGGTAGGGATGGTGTGAAAAGAGTTGAAGACAACTTGTTTAACCTAAATGCAGGGGACACACTAGAATATTATAATATGTCAGATGAAGAGGGGAATTTATCAGATAAAGGAACAATAGAAATTGCAAAAAGAGCAGATAAATATCCATTAGGTTCATTATTTAGTGAGGCAAATACAAATCCAGTCATCATTATTTCAGATGAAATGATGGAAAACTTTGATTATAGTTTGGTTTCTATGAATATAAATGCAGAAGACTCATACAAATTGCAAGAGGAAATTATAGAAATTGATAGAACTAATAAAGACAATATCTATAACATGGAAGAAGACGTAAGAGCAGCAAAAAATATGAATTTAATTGTATCTATATTTGTATATGGATTTATCGCCGTTATTTCTATCATTGGTGTAACTAATATCTTTAATACAATAACTACCAACATGGCACTTAGAAACAGAGAATTTGCAATACTAAAATCTATTGGTATGACCAATAAAGAATTCAGAAAAATGATTAATTATGAAAGCTTTATATATGGCTTAAAAGCACTGATATTTGGATTACCAGTAGGAATTGCATTATCTTATCTAATTTACACAGTTACAGCAGATGTATATACAACAAGTTATGAACTTCCTATAATACCAATTTTAATTTCTATCATATTTGTATTTGCTATTATCTTTATGACAATGCAATATGCTGTTAAGAAAACAAAAAATCAAAATATTATTGAAACTATCAGAAAAGAAAATATTTAAAAAAGAAAAAGTCCAAAAATCCAACAGGTATGATGCATTTTGCCTGCTGGATTTTTGGATTTCTCCAACTCTTATTTAGTTACTAATAAATACATATCAAAGAAGGTACAGTCATAATCGACATACTCATCCTGATAGAGCCATTGTCGAATAACGTATTTTGAAAAATCAATTTCAAACTCGTTTCCTTCTGAGATGGATACCCATTTGCCTTTGCCAAGCTTTTTTGTAAAACAATTAAAGCCACAAAGGTTGTGTATCTCCTCTTTCTTCATTCTCGTTTTTAGACAGTATAAATTTCATGATTAAAACCTCCTAACTTAGATGTTATGATAAAACTAAAAAGTCAGAGTCACAAAATCTCTCTTACTAGTTAGCAAAAAAAATAAATGTATATAAAATAAGACATTGTCTTATGTGAATAATAGTATATCATAATTTTATGTAATTTTCCATACTTTACCTAAAAAGTGTCAATGGTTTTACACTATATAGCTTTAAAAAATTAAATTTTTATTGTATAAAGAAGTAATATATGATATTCTTATATTAGAGTGATAGATGGAGGAAAATATGGGAGATTTATATTTTGAAAAAGAGCTAGTAAGAAGAGAAAAACAAAAAATTAATGAAAGGCTAGATTCTGAAGCCTTTTACTTACCTGCAAAAGATGAAATGACTCCTATTGTTGAATATGTATATCAGTATTTCGATGACATTTTGTATGATTATTATACTAAAAGATTTGGAAACAGTAAGACATATGATGAGATATATGAGATGATAGGTGATTTTAAAGCTAAATTAACTAATAATAAAATAATAGAGGCATATAATAACCATAAATTTACACAAGAAGAAAGAGACTTTATAAAAATGACAGGAATTTCTAATACATGGAGAGGAATACATGACTTTAGAATTAGAACAACCCATGCAACAATTGATGTATTATTAAGAAATATAATTATCGAAGAATTTGGAGAAAGTGAATTAACTATTTTTAGAGAAGTTATGCAAGATAAATCATATGAAACAGAGAAATATAGAGACACGATTAATCATTACTTACAGTTATTTTCAGATAAACCTTTCGGAGAAAATTTAAGTGAAGAGATAGAAAAAAATATAGAGACAATGGGGATATATGCAGCAAACCAAAAAATTAATTGTGGGGGATATGCATTAAGAATAGATACATGTGTTTATCCTAAATATCAAGAAAATTTTAGTCAAAGTGTTTCATCTATATTAAGGAGATTTCCTTTTGTTAGATTACTTGGAAACAAACCACTTGAAGATGATGAATATTTAGTATTTTATAGACTACGTGAAGGAGAGAATGCTGGACATCATTTTGTTAGAGTTGATAGTGATTCAATTGTTAGAGAAAAAGATGGAAATAGTCAACCAAGAACCTTTGAAAATTGGGGAAACTTGGAATCATGTGATGAAGTGGTATTTGCGGTAAAAAAAGAACACCAAATGTTTGGATATAATTCTCATGATGTGAATTATGACAATCAAAAAGATTTTGATTTTGAACAAAGTACAATAAATTCAATCAAGGAAAGATGTAATTCTTTTGACTATCACAATCATGTTTTTAGGTTGAAGAAATCAAAAGATGATGAAATTTTTATAGTAAGCGAGGACGGTGTAATAGTTGCTGATGTTGTCGCAGATGATAGCGAATGTTTAGTAGAAGTAAGAGAAGAGCAAAGAAAATATGTGGAAAATACTTCTACATTTGTTAAACCAATTATAAAGGATGGTAAGTTGGTTAATTTTGCACAATTTAAGAAAAGTAGAATAAATGATGTTGAACTTTCTTAAATTTTTGTAACAGTATATGTATGTAATTTTATGGCTCTTCAATTAAGTCTTGCCAATATTTTTTAGGCATAAATTGCATTTGACATCTAGCATTTTTTCTTTCTTGTATAGCAATGGTTTTAAAAAACAATTTCCAAAGCTCTTGATATTTTTGCTCTTCTTCAGTAATCTCTGGTATTGTTAAATTGGTACTGTCAACAATCTTATATTCTTGCATGTTATATAAAAAGCATATATTTCTATTTTTATCATGTATAATAAAATTTTGAATAGGTAATCTTTTAATAAAATGATGTCCTAGAGGTTCTATAATATTATTATCAGGATGGATAGAAGCATAATATAGATTTTCTCCAATTTCCATAAAGCGAAGTAATCCTTTTAATTTATGATATTCTGATAAAGCTCTTTTTCTCATGTTGATAACAGAAAAAACGTAAGAAACGGTAAGCATGGTATTAATTTTAGGACCAATATCAAATCCATCACATAAATATTTTAAGATATTGATTTCTTTATTTTTTCCATCTGATAAAAAGGCATAAAAACTATTATATAAAGCTTCATAGCAAATGTTTTTATTTATGCCTTCAAAAACGCGTTTTGCCTTTTCATAATTGGTATATATATATTGAGTCTTATCTAAAAAATTTTGTGTATAATCCTCTTCTGAAACGATTTTTTGTGGCAATGTTTTATGAGAGTAACTATCAAAAACAATTGTTAGTAGTCCATCAAATGTACCGTCATATAAATAAGTTGTATTTATAAGCTTCCAGTTAGACATTTTATTTTATCCTCCTTTGTAGGTAACAATGTATCAAACATAGATAATTGTTCATATTTCTTTTGTGGAATAGTATTTCTTTCTGTATATAATAAATTGGTTTCAATAAAATTTTTGTTAAATTTATTGACTTCATAAAAATATTTTCCTTTACAAGTGATGAAATATTGTGCTCTTTTTAAGACAACACCTAATTTCTTTAAACTTTCAAAATCTAGTAAGAATTCTCTTCTTGCAGTAATAATCTTTTTAGCACTAATTACACCAATGCCTGGAATTCGTAGAAGCGTATGATAATTAGCAGTATTGATTTCTATTGGAAATTTATCTAAATTTCTTAAAGCCCAATCACATTTAGGGTCTAACAGGGTGTTGAAATTTGGATGTTCTTCATTTAGCAATTCATCTGCTTGAAAACCATAAAATCTAAGAAGCCAATCTGCTTGATATAATCGATTTTCTCTTAGAAGAGGGGGCTTCTCTAAGGTAGGTAAGTTTTTATCATTATTAATAGAAACATAAGCAGAATAGTAAACACGTTTTAACTTTAAAGATTTATACATACTTTCAGAAAGTTTCAAGATTTTCAAATCTGTTTCAGGTGTGGCACCAACCATTAATTGTGTGGTTTGACCAGCTGGAACAAATTTCTTTTTATATTTTGATTTATCCATTTTATTAATTTTGAGAGTATTTGCAACATAGGTCATTGGTTTCAAAATCCCATCTTTTTCTTTTTGAGGTGCTAACAACTTTAAACTATCATTTGATGGAAGTTCTATATTAATACTCATTCTATCTACTAAAACACCTAATTTATCAATTAATTCTTGACTACAACCAGGGATAGTTTTACAGTGAATATATCCATTAAAATGATACTCATTTCGTAAAATAGAAGCTGTTTCAACAAGCCTTTCCATAGTATAATCTGGAGATTTGATAACAGCTGAACTCAAAAACAGACCTTCTATATAATTTCGTTTGTAAAAGTGAATGGTTAAATCTGCAACTTCGCGAGGGGTAAAGGTAGCTCTAGGCACTGAATTTGAACAACGATTAATACAATATTTACAATCATACATACAGGCATTTGTAAACAAAATCTTCAAAAGAGAAATACATCTGCCATCTGCACCCCAACTATGGCAAATACCAGAAACATGACCATTTCCAATTCCATTATCTGTGTTTTTTCTGCTACTACCACTAGAACTGCAAGAAGCATCATATTTTGCAGAATCAGCTAAAATTTTTAATTTGTCGAAAATTTCCATAGTACACCTCCGAATATATGTTTGATTATATCATTCGTAAAATAAAAATGCAATACTTTTAAGAACAAAATTTCGTAAAACTATTTAAAAAATATAACTTACATGATATAATAGCTTTATCGAGAAAGGATGTTGATAATGGTGTTCATTTTGCAAGAACTATGTACATAATGGCTGATGAAAAAGTGGAAAAATATTTGAAACATAATTATTTTCACAAATTCTAGCTTGCAAAAAGTAGAAATGTATGTTATTATAATTATAGCATATAATAAATGTAGGAAAAGTTTCAGAGGACGGAACTGGTAGCCGTAGCCCATCTAACAGATGTAGGAGATGTGGGATTACCACCCCACCTAACTTTTCCAAACTAGAAAGTAGGAGTGCTAGAAATAGCACTCTTTATTTTTTACATTATAGGAAATAGCATTTCCTATAATGCAAAAAACATAATTGATAATTGTTATTTAACGATGAAGTCTAAAAAAAGTAGAGATTGGTATTGAAAATTTTATAAGGAAACGGTATAATACTAAACGATATATACGAAAGTAAACTAAGAAAAGGAAGGATACGAGGAATGATACAAATAGAAAACAAATATGGAAAAATATATGGGGAAACAAAAACAGCTATTCCAAAAATTAAAGTAATTGGAATAGGTGGAGGAGGCAATAATGCTGTTAGACAAATGGTTGAAGATAGGATAAAAGATGTAGATTTTTACTTTTTTAATACAGAACTAGCCATGCTAAATAAAACTAGAATGGATAATGTTTTACAAATAGGAAAAGAAACTACAAAAGGTCTAGGAGCAGGAGCAAATCCAGAAGTTGGAGAAAAAGCAGCAATTGAAAGTAAAGAAGATATTAAACAAGTATTAGCTGGAACGCAATTATTATTCTTAACCGCTGGAATGGGAGGCGGAACTGGAACAGGAGCTATTCCAGTAGTTGCAGAAATTGCACAAGAGATGGGAATACAAACCATTGCAATTGTTACAAAACCATTCCTTTTTGAAGGAAGATTAAGAGGTACTAGAGCAGATGCAGGAATAGAAAAATTGAAACAACATGTAAATAGTTTAATTTTAATATCAAATGATAAATTATTAAAAATTGCAGGAAATCAAAAAATGAGCATTATCAATGCTTTTAAAATGGCGGATAATGTATTAGAACAAGGAATAAAAAGCATTACAGATTTGATTACATCTGTAGGAGATATTAATGTGGACTTTGCAGATGTTACAACAATGCTAACATATAAAGGAATGGCATATATGGGAATAGGAGAAGCAAAAGGAGAAGGCAGAATGGTAGATGCTGTTAACCAGGCGATAGACAATGCTCTTACAGAAAACAAAATTAATAATGCAAAAGGTGTTATCTTTAATGTTAGAGGAAATTCAGAATTAGCATTAAGTGAAATTAATGATGGTATTGGTAAAATTAATGATTTAATTAGTGAAGACGCTAATGTCGTATTTGGAACAATTACTGATGAGTCTTTAGGAGATAAAGTTGTTGTTACTGTTATTGCGACAGGGGTAGAGTAGAATTTTATTGTCAATAGGCCAGGCAGAGAATTTACTAATTCTCTGCCTGACTACATTTTATTCAAAAAATATTTTAAATTCTAATAAATCTCTTTTATTTTCCTATAAACACGTTTTCTATCAAATACAATCATAAAAATCAAATAAAATAGAACAAACAAAGCAATTTGAATAATTGTATTTAAAGAAAAGGAAGAAACTTGTATATTTAATATTTTAATTAATAAATAAGATACCAAACAAGCTAAAACAGGTCTTACAATAAATTTTTTCAAATTTATAGAATAATTAATTTTTTTCTTTAACTGAATACTACTAATCGTAAAATTCAAAAGTTCACTCACAAAAATACTCAAAATATATCCATACATACCCATAATTGGAACAACAAAGAAGATAATTGAAATTGTAACTAGTAAATCAATAATATTGCAGACCATGACACTTACTTGTTCATTAATACCTTTTAACATATTATCAATGATATTATCTATATACATAAAAAAGATAAGAGGAGATAGTATTTTAATCCATTTTCCAGCTTCTATAGATTGATAAATCATCAAACTAATATCATTGGCAAATATAATGAAAACGCCTGTAACACAAATTGAAAAGATAAAAGTAACTTTAAAAATCGTATCACAAACTGTTTTTAGTCTGTTATAATTCCCACCAGCAAGCAGTCTGGAAAATTCCGGAACCAACAATCCACTAAAAGAACCAATTAGGACATTTGCAAACATAATCACAGGCATAACCATTCCGACTAATCACACCATAATTAGAGACAGCTAAAGAATAAGACATTCCAGATAATTCTAAACGAATCGGAATTAGAAATTGTTTTAAAGAGGAAAGCCCAGAGCGTATACAAGATGTTATGCTAATGGGAAAAGCAATTGTAAAGATTTTTTTCTTCATTTGCATAGGTAAACTTCTTTTAGATATGTATTTTCTTCTATCAATTAGATAAAAGATAATATTTAAACTAAACGAAAATACTTCAGATATGACATCAGCTAAAATAAGTGAAATACAAATAGTTTCAACATCTTTGGTATCATAAACATTAAGTAAGATAATGGTTGCAATAATCTTTACACTTGTTTCTAAAATTTGAGAAATAGCACTTTTATATGGTTTCTCAACAGAAGAAAAATATCCACCAATCACAGAAGAGACAGCTATTAATGGCAATCCTAAAGAAATTAAATAAAGTGGAATTTCAGAAACCATATTTTTTAGCCAAACATCAGAAATAATAGGTGCAAACAAAATTACACAAAAAGAAGAAAGAAAACCTAACATCATGGCAAATAAAATAGATGTTTTAACTGCCTTTATGCCATTAATATAATTTCCTTTAGCAAATTCTTCAGAAACAATACAAGTACAAGCAATTCCAATTCCGGAAGTTGCAACAGTAATTGCAAAATTATATACAGACATAATTAAACTAAAGATACCAATTGCTTCTGAACCTACTTTATTAGCTACAAATATATTAAAAATTAATCCAATACCACGCATAGCAAGTGCGGTTATGGTTAAAATAATACCATTAATCAAAAATAATTTTGTTTTTTTCAAAATATCACCTTCTTAAAAGATATTAGAAAAAAACAAAATTATGACCAATTTCAGGTTTGTCCAATTGGGGACGTTTCTTTTTGAGACATTTTGAGTTTACTATTGTTTTTTAATAAAAATAATGTATATAAAATTTTATTCATTAAATGGCTAACATTACAGAATATACAAATTCTAACATTATCAAGTGTAAAATCGCTGGCGCACCGCGACTTTTCCACTTGATAATATAAAAATTTGTACTATTCTTCCATTTGCACATTTAATTTCATAAAATTTTATATACATTATTGTTACTTTAAACTAATATTAACATAAAAATGTCTCAAAAAGAAACGTCCCCAATTGGACAAAAATTACTGTGCTTTTAAAGTAATTAGTGTCATTATTACAGAACCATCGGCAATTGCTCCTTGAATTTTAATATCATTGCCAGTCTCATTTTTAAACTTAAAATCATAACTACCATAAGCAACAGCAGCATCCTTACCTTCTGCAACATAAGGAACATGATTGCTATGAGGATGTCTTTCTACAACAGTTAAGCTAGGAACAGCAAGTACAGCATTATATAATGTACTACTTACTTGGCAATTACCACCACCATAGCCTTTTTTCTTGTTACCATTATGATCATAAATATCTGCTTCTAGATATCCTTTGCTACTTGTTGCTGGGCCGACAGTATTACAAAATGAAAATGTTTCTCCATTTTTTACAATTGTCCCATTTAATGTAGAAATTGTTATTTCCATATTTTTGTTTCTGTTAGAATCATTAGAATAAATTTTGGTAGAGAAGGTAGAGAGTTGTTCTTCTACAATTTGTGGTGTTGGAGTTGTATTGTTTTCTGATGTATTTGTTTGATCTTCTTTGGAAGAAGTATTTTCTTGCGTAGTTGAGGCATTTTCGTTAGTTGAATGATTTTCGCCCTCGGATGTATTGGTTTCAGTAGATGTTCTATTTGCCTCATAATTGGCTTCTTCATTAGAATTTGAGGTTGTATTTTTTACATAAACATAGATACCAATTCCAATTAATATTAGTAAACCAATAATAATTAATATTCCCATTTTTTTATTCATTTTTATCACCAAACTTATTGTAACCAAAACCTTCAAAAATTATTGACAATTTACAAAAAAATATATATAATTATATATGGATATCAAAGAAAAAGGAGAAAAAATATGCTTGCTAAATATTGGAAAAAAATAGGGATGGTTATTTTAATAGTAGCTTGTGTGTTTAATGTTATGAATAAATTAGTGCATAAACTTTCACTAAACAGTGAAATGTTATCTTCTGCACAATATATATATGATCAACAACAAAATGAAACAAATAATGAAAATAACACAAATTAGGTCTTGAAAAATATAAAAAAATATGTTATGATTAAAAACAGTCAGATTATTTTTAATTGAAGAAAGAGGTGAACAATCAATGAAAGAAGGAATACATCCAAATTATAACCAAACAACAATCACATGTGCATGTGGAAATGTTTTAGAAGTTGGTTCAACAAAAAAAGATATTAAAGTAGATATATGCTCTAAATGTCATCCATTCTGGACAGGAAACTTAAGACAAGAAACAGCTGGTGGTAGAGCAGATAAATTCAAGAAAAAATATGGACTTGCATAGAAATAAAAGTAGAACAAAATCTACTTTTATTTTTTTGCATTATAGGAAATTACATTTCACAAAATATGAACAAATTTGTTGCAAAAATCGCGAAAATATAATAAAATATGCAAAAGATGGAGGTTTTAATCGTGGATACAATAAATGAAGTAAAAAAACAAGAAGAATATATAGAAAAAGTAAAAGAATTAAATAAAGGAAAAACTTTAAAATACCACATTTTAACAATGGGGTGTCAATTAAATGAAAATGATTCTGAAAAACTTTGTGGAATGTTAGAAAAAATGGGATATATTAGAACAGATAACTTCCAAGAAGCAGACCTAAACTTATTTAATACTTGTTGTGTAAGAGAAAATGCAGAGGATAAGTTATTTGGAAAATTAGGAGAATTAAAACGTGTAAAAGAAGAAAAAGGAACAATTATTGCTATTGGTGGCTGTATGATGCAAGAAAAGCATATAACAGATAAGATCAAAGAAAGTTATCCTTTTGTTGATATTTTATTTGGAACACATACTTTGTACCGTTTTCCAGAAGACTTATATAAAGCTTTAATTGAAAAGAAAAAACAAGAAGACATTTTAGATATAGACGGAGAAATTTACGAAGGTTTGCCAATAAAAAGAGATAGCAATATTAAGGCATCTGTTACGATTATGAATGGTTGCAATAATTTTTGTACTTATTGTATTGTGCCATATGTAAGAGGAAGAGAAAGAAGCAGAGCACCAAGAGAAATTATAAAAGAAGTAGAAGAACTTGCAAAACAAGGATATAAAGAAATTACATTATTAGGTCAAAATGTTAACTCTTATTTACGAGTAGAAAAAGAAAAAGGAAAATCATTTGAAGCATATCAAGGTGTCAATTCTTTTGCAACTTTATTAAGAGCCATCAATAAAATAGACGGTATTGAAAGAATTCGATTTGTCTCACCACATCCAAAAGATTTTACAGATGATGTAATAGAAGCAATTGCTGATTGTGATAAAGTATGCAAATTGGTACATTTACCATTACAATCTGGAAATACAAAAGTGTTAAAAGAAATGAACCGAAAATATACCAAAGAACAATACCTTAATTTAGTAGAAAAAATGAAAGCAAAAATACCAAATTTAACTTTATCAACAGATATTATTGTGGGATTTCCAGGAGAGACAGAAGAAGAGTTTGAAGATACTTTAGATGTTGTAAGAAAAGTAAGATTTGAACAAGTATTTATGTTTATTTATTCAAGGAGAGTAGGAACACCAGGAGACAAAATGGAAAATCAAATTCCAGAAGAAGTAAAACACAAACGTTTTGATAGATTAAAAGCATTAGTTGAAAGTCAAATAGAAGAAAATAATCAAAAATATGTTGGTACAATCCAAAAAGTACTAGTTGAAGGAACAAGCAAAAATAATGAAAACATGTTAACTGGAAGAACAGATAGTAATAAAGTGGTTATTTTTAAAGTAACAAAAGAACAAATTGGAACGATGGTTGATTTAAAAATTGTATCAGAACATATGTGGTATTTAAAAGGAAAAATAGAAAGTTAGGGGCTGAAAAATGATAACAAAACAAGATTTAAAAGAAGTATTACAAAAATATAGATTTAGTGAAGAACAAATTGAAAGAATATTGAATAAACGAATAAAGTTTTTATTAGAAAAAGGAAATATAGAGAAGATTGATACAATATTAAAGATATTGATAGATGAAAGAAAAATAGCACAAGAAAAGGTAGAAGGGTGTTTGTCTGTACTGATTAGAGGAAATGCAAAAGAAATAAAAGAGAGCTTAAACTATTTAATAGACGAAAGAAAAATACCACAAGAGAAGATAGAAGGATGTTTATCAGTATTAGCTAGAGGGAAAGCAAAAGAAATAAAAGAAGTTTTAAACTATTTAATAGATGAAAGAAAAATACCGCAAGAAAAAGTAGAAAAGTGTTTATATGTATTAGCGTTAGGGAAAGCAAAAGAAATAAAAGAGACTTTAAACTATTTAATAGACGAAAGAAAAATACCACAAGAGAAGATAGAAGGATGTTTAACAGTATTAGTGTTAAGAAAAGCAAAAGAAATAAAGGAGATTTTAAACTATTTAATAGATGAGAGAGAAATATCACAAGAAAAAGTAGAAGGATGTTTATCAGTATTAGCTAAAGGAAAAGCAAAAGAAATAAAAGAGATTTTGGATTATTTAATAGACGAAAGAAAAATACCTCAAGAAAAAGTAGAGGGATGTTTAACAGTATTAGCCACAGGAAAAGCAAAAGAAATAAAAGAAGTTTTAAACTATTTAATAGATGAAAGAAAAATACCACAAGAAAAAGTAGAAGGATGTTTATCTGTACTAGCTAAAGGAAAAGCACAAGAAATAAAAGATATATTAGATTATTTGATAGATGAAAGAAAAATACCACAAGAAAAAGTAGAAAGATGTTTATATGTACTAGCTACAGGAAAAGCAAAAGAAATAAAAGATATATTAGATTATTTGATAGATGAAAGAAAAATACCACAAGAAAAAGTAGAAGGATGTTTATATGTACTAGCTACAGGAAAAGCAAAAGAAATAAAAGAGACTTTAAACTATTTAATAGACAAAAGAAAAATACCACAAGAAAGGATAGAAGGATGTTTATCAGTATTAACTTTTGGAAAAGCTGGGAAAGCAAAAGAAATAAAAGATATATTAGATTATTTGATAGACGAAAGAAAAATACCACAAGAAAAAGTAGAAGGATGTTTATCTGTACTAGCCACAGGAAAAGCAAAAGAAATAAAAGAGATTTTGGATTATTTAATAGACAAAAGAAAAATACCACAAGAAAAAGTAGAAGAATGTTTAACAGTATTAGCCACAGGAAAAGCAAAAGAAATAAAAGAAATTTTAAACTATTTAATAGACAAAAGAAAAATACCACAAGAAAAAGTAGAAGAATGTTTAACAGTATTAGCCACAGGAAAAGCAAA